>NZ_JBHWVJ010000127.1:0-17044 GCF_042736725.1 Streptomyces sp. NPDC060028
TGCGATGCACCGCACCGGACACCGCGACCCGGCAAACCTTTCCGACCACAGCACTAGCCCCTCCCCGCGCCGGCCCGGCCCCCTGAGCCCAGCTCGGGGGGCCGTCGCCGTCCTGAGGGCTCCGCCCCGGCCCCCGCGCCTCACACGTCGGCGGGGCTGCACTGTGGCTGATGCCGCCTTGTTGGCGGGCCGCTGGATCGGCCGGGGCTGCAATCGCCGCGCGAGCGGCTATTTCAGCCCGTGGGCGTCCCCGGACGGAGTCTGGGGAGTTCGAGGCGCGGCCTCCCGGGGCGCAGCCCCCCGGGGGGGGACGGGTCAGGACGGCTGCGGCGAAGGCCGGACCACGTCGCCCAGGGTCGGGACCGACTCCGGGCGGGAGCGGACCGCGTCCGTGCACTCCCAGGCTCGCGGCGGATCCGCGTCCGGGCCGCCCAGGACCACCGGCCCCGGCCCCGCCGACACCGCGTCGCTGTCCGACAGCGTGCACACGATCTGCGACAGGGCCACCGGCGGCAGATCCTCCGGCTTGCGGCTGAGCCGCACCGCCCCCGCCGGGTCACCCGCCCGCGGGGCCGCCGCCGTCAGCCCGTCGGGGACGCCGGTCGTGAAGCCCGCGTCCCGCTCCTCGGCCGACGGCGGCTTCTGCAGCGCCTCCAGCAGGGCCTGGGCCACCAGCGCCACGGGGTCGCGCAGGACCCGCTTCTCCGGGATCGGAACCACCCGTTCCACCCCCACCAGCTGCGAGCCGCAGACCAGTGCCACCGTGGCCCGGAACCCCTGCACCCCGCTCTGCCCGCCCGCCGGCTGCGCCGGGGTGTCGCACGACACCCGCGACGGCGCCGCGCCCACGTCCACCGGCACGGTGGTGGCGCGGATCCCGCAGCCCGACAGCAGTACGAGACCCAACGACACGCCGACGGCCACGCGTCTACGCCTCTTCACCCGCGATCACCTTCCCCACGTCCACCGGCAGCCGCAGCGTGAACAGCGCCCCGCCCCCGTCCGCGTTGGCGGCGCTGATGTCGCCGCCGTGGATGTGCGCGTTCTCCATCGCGATGGACAGGCCCAGCCCGCTCCCGTCGGACTTCGGGCGCGACGCGCTCGCCTTGTAGAAGCGGTCGAAGACGTGCGGCAGGACGGCCTCGGGGATGCCGGGTCCGTTGTCCTTGACCGCGATGACCAGCCACTCCCCCTCCACCCGCACGAAGACCCGTACCGGCGATCCGCCGTGCTTGAGCGCGTTGCCGATCAGGTTGGCCAGGATGACGTCCAGCCGCCGCGGGTCGAGCCGCGCCACGATCCCGCGCTCGGCGTCGAGTTCGACGGCGTCGAGCCAGGCCCGTGCGTCGATGCAGGCGGTGACCTGGTCGGCCACGTCCACGTCGTCCAGCACCAGCCGGGCCGTGCCCGCGTCGAAGCGGGTGACCTCCATCAGGTTCTCCACCAGGTTGTTGAGGCGCCGCGTCTCGCTGACGACCAGCGCCACCGCCGGTGCGATCATCGGATCGAGGTCGTCGACCTCCTCCTCCAGCACCTCGGCCACCGCCGTCAACGCCGTCAGGGGCGTGCGCAGTTCGTGGGACATGTCCGCGACGAACCGCCGGCTGGACTCCTCCCGCGCGCTCATGTCGGCGACCTTCTTCTCCAGCGCCTCCGCCGTCTTGTTGAAGGTGTGCGACAGATCCGCCAGTTCGTCGGTCCCGGACACGTCGAGGCGGTGGTCCAGCTCGCCCTCGCCGAGCCGCCGGGCCGCGTCCCCCAGCCGCTGCACGGGCTTGAGCACGGTACGGGCCGCGGCCTGCGCCAGCAGCGCGGAGCCGAGCAGTGCCAGGACGGTCGCGATGGTCAGCGACCAGCCCAGGGCGTTGAGGTCGTCCCGCTCCGTGGCCAGAGACTTGTACATGTAGCCGGTCGGCCCGCCGCCCACGATGCGGGTGCCGCCGACCAGGTACGGGTTCCCGTGCGGCTTCGTCCGCTGCCAGTACATGTGGTACTCGGCGTCGTTGGCGGCCGTCGTCTTCTGCTGGTCGTTCACCGCGTGCTGCAGCGACTTCGGTACGTCGGCCAGCCCGAAGGCGTCGGGACCGGCCGCGCCGAACACCTTGCGCTTGTCCTTGCGCTCCTGCACCAGCAGCACGCTGTACCCGGGGCTGCTGCCCGCCATCAGCTCGGCGGTGCGCTGCATCTCCTCCGGGGTCGGGTCCGCGGGCAGCGCGGCGGCCCGGTTCTGCATCTCCTGCCGGAAGTCGCCGAGGGCGGCGTCCTGCGTCCGGGTCAGCACCGCTTCCCGGTTGAGCCAGTACGCGATGCCGGAGGCGGAGACCGCGGCCGTCAGCGCGACCAGCGCGAACACCACGAGGAGCCGCAGCCGCAGGCTGGTCCAGCGCCGGCCCGCGAACAGGGCTCTGATCACTGCGGGGAGTCCAGCCGGTAACCGACGCCGCGGACGGTACGGATCAGGGTCGGCGAAGACGGCACTTCCTCGACCTTGGCGCGCAGCCGCTGCACGCACGCGTCGACGAGGCGGGAGTCGCCGAGGTAGTCGTGTTCCCACACCAGCCGCAGCAGTTGCTGGCGCGAGAGCGCCTGGCCGGGCCGCCGGCTGAGCTCCAGCAGCAGCCGCAGCTCGGTCGGGGTGAGCTGGAGGTCCTCGCCGTTCTTGGTCACCGTCATGGCGGCCCTGTCGATGACCAGGGAGCCGAAGACGGCCGAATCGCTCGCCTCGCGCTCGCCGCGGCGCAGCACGGCCCGGATCCGGGCGTCGAGCACCCGGCCCTGGACGGGCTTGACCACGTAGTCGTCCGCGCCGGACTCCAGGCCGACGACGACATCGATGTCGTCGCTCCGCGCGGTGAGCAGGATGATCGGCAGCTGGTCGGTGCGGCGGATGCGCCGGCACACCTCGAAGCCGTCGATCCCGGGCAGCATGACGTCGAGCACGATCAGGTCCGGCCGCTGCTCGCGCAGCAGTTTCAGGCCGTCCTCACCCGTCGCCGCAGTGGCCACACGGTGGCCCTGGCGTGACAGGGAGAGTTCGAGGGCCGTGCGGATGGCGTCGTCGTCCTCGATCAGCAACAGGAAAGGCACGGGCTCATTCTGTCCCATCGGCCGTTGGGAGTTCGACCGTCGCGCGGGGCGGATCGTGCCACGGGTCGCTGTGACAGGCCTGTGACAGTCGAAGGACACCCCGGTTATGTCGGGCGGGCAGTCTTTTGTCATCGAGACAACGGACCGAAGCAGACTCCACGACGGGGGGCGCGAGATGAACACGCTGCACAGCACCACCACCAGCGCGGTTGTCACGCGGCTGCACGATGTGAACCGCCGGGCGGGTGTCCGTACGGTGACGGCCGCTCGTCCGCGGCCGGCGCACGTGGTGGCCATCGACGCGAACACCTACCAGTCCACCCAGTCCACCACCGTCCCCGCGCAGCGCCGGCCGGCGCCGTCGGCCGCCTCGGAGGCGGAGTTCACGGCGTACGTCCAGGAGCGGCGGGCCGCGCTGTACGCGACGGCCTTCCACCTGACCGGGGACCGCTACGAGGCCGAGGACCTGCTGCAGAGCGCGCTGTTCTCGACGTACCGGGCGTGGGACCGCATCAGCGACAAGGCGGCGGTGGGCGGGTACCTGCGCCGCACGATGACGAACCTGCACATCAGTGCCTGGCGTCGGCGGAAGCTGAACGAGTACCCGACGGAGGAGCTGCCGGAGACGGCCTCGGACACGGACGCGATGCGGGGTACGGAGCTGCGCGCGGTGCTGTGGCAGGCGCTGTCCCGCATCCCGGAGCCGCAGCGCACGATGCTGGTGCTCCGGTACTACGAGGGCCGTACGGATCCGGAGATCGCGGAGATCCTGGACATCAGCGTCGGCACGGTGAAGTCGAGCATCTGGCGGACGCTGCGGCGGCTGCGGGAGGACGAGGCGCTGAGCTTCGGCCGTGACGAGGCGGCGTCCTTCGAGGAGCTGGTCGCGTAAGCGACACCACAAGCCATGGGGCCAGGGGGCCCGTCCTACGGGGGTGGGGCGGGGGTCACGGGGGGGAAAGGCGGGATCAGGCGGCCGGGGGTCCGCATGGTCCCGCCTTTTCGCATGTGCGGCTCGGCCGGGGTCAGCGCCGCTATGCCGGGGCTGTGGCCGTGCGGTGGCGGCCTGCCGCGGCGGCGGCCAGGCGGCCGAGGGCTTCGTCGCGGCCGCAGGGGTGCGCGCCCAGGGCGGCGTGCCGGGCCACGATGCCGCGTTCGGCACGCATCAGCCGCCAGCCCCTGCGCAGCAGGAAGAGGACCGATTTGCGACCCTCCCGCAGGTCACGGGCCAGCCGGCGCCGGAAGGTGGTCGAGGGGCGGCCGCGCAGGCAGATCGCGTCGGCCAGCAGCCCGAGCTCCTGGCAGCGGGCCGCGATGTCGGCCGCGAAGATGCCCTCGGCGATGAACAGCGGGGTCCGGTCGATGTCCAACACCTCGGCGCCCGTACGGGAGCTGGTGGAGATGTCGTAGACGGGGACCTCGGTACGGCCCGCCGCGCACAGCTCCGCGACGGCGGCCACCGCGGCGTCCGCGTCCCACGACAGCGGGGAGTCCCAGTCGATGTCGGAGCTGCCCCCCACCAACGGGAGGGTCGGGTCGGTCCCCTCCTTGTAGAAGTCGTCCAGGCGCAGCACGGGGAGACCGGACCGCGCTGCCAGTGAGGACTTGCCGGACCCCGAGGGGCCGGTCAGCAGGGCGACACGCGTCGGCAGAGGAGAGCTCACGGGACACCAGTGTGCGGCATGACCCGGCGTATCAACACACCGCCGACACCGCCTGCGAGAACCCTCACACCGCCCCCGCGGACCGCCGGTTGGAAACCGGGAACCCGGCGCCGCTACGCTGTGTGCGCACGCGACTACGACCACAGGCGGGAACCCATGGCACGTCACGCAGCTCCCACCCCACCGAAGCGGCTCCGGACCGCGGGGCTGACCCTCTCCATGGCCGGCGCGGCCCTGGCGATGGCGGCCGGCGGCGCCCAGGCGGGCGAGCTCTCGGTACCTGCGGCCCTGGCCGGGGTCGCCGACCCGATCGCCAACCTCAAGGTGAATCCGCTGGCCAACACCGGCGTGGACCCGTTGGACAACGGCATCGCCACCAAGATCGCGGACTTTCCCGCGGTCGGCACCGGCATGGTCACCGGCACCCTGACGAGGGGCCCCTCGGTCGGCGAGCTGCCCACCGCCGCCGTGTCCTCACTGCTCGGGCCGGTCCTGCCCAAGAAGTAGCCGGAAAGCGGGTACGGGAAAGGCCCGGCAGCGCGGGGGACGCTGCCGGGCCCGTTCTCGGAGGGGGCCGGTCCTAGTAGGACGAGCCGCCCGCGCCCAGCGAACCCGTGGGGTGCCAGACGGTCTTGGTCTCCAGGAACGCCGTCATGCGCGACGTGCCCGGGTCCGCGTTCCAGTCGTCCACAGGCTGTGGACGCAGAACGCGCTTGAGGTTGTCCGCCGCCGCGATCTCCAGCTCCTTGGCCAGCGCGACGTCCGCGCCCGCCAGGTCGATCGCGTTGACGTCCTGGTGGGACGCCAGGTGCGGACCCATCTCGGCGGCCTTGCCGGACAGGATGTTGACGACGCCGCCCGGCAGGTCGGAGGTGGCGAGCACCTCGCCGAGGGAGAGGGCGGGGAGCGGGGACTTCTCCGAGGCGATCACGACCACCGTGTTGCCCGTCGCGATGACCGGGGCGATCACCGAGATCAGGCCCAGGAAGGACGAGTCCTGCGGGGCGACCACGGTGACGACACCGGTCGGCTCCGGGGTGGAGAGGTTGAAGAACGGGCCCGCGACCGGGTTGGCCCCGCCGACGATCTGGCCGATCTTGTCGGTCCAGCCGGCGTACCAGACCCAGCGGTCGACGGCCGCGTCCACGACCGCGCCGGCCTTGGACTTGGACAGGCCCTCGGCCTCGCCGACCTCGCGGACGAACTGCTCCCGGCGGCCCTCCAGCATCTCGGCGACGCGGTAGAGGATCTGCCCGCGGTTGTACGCGGTCGCGCCCGACCAGCCGCCGAAGGCCTTGCGGGCCGCGACGACCGCGTCACGCGCGTCCTTGCGGGAGGACAGCGGCGCGTTGGCCAGCCAGTTGCCCTTGGAGTCCGTCACCTCGTACACCCGGCCGCTCTCGGAGCGGGGGAACTTGCCCCCGACGTACAGCTTGTAGGTCTTGAAGACGTTCAGGCGCGCGGGCGCCGCCGACAGATCAGACATCGAGGTAGCCCTCCAGGCCGTGGCGGCCGCCCTCGCGGCCGAAGCCCGACTCCTTGTAGCCGCCGAAGGGCGAGGTCGGGTCGAACTTGTTGAACGTGTTGGCCCACACCACACCCGCGCGGAGCTGGTTCGCGACCGCCAGGATGCGGCTGCCCTTCTCCGTCCAGATGCCGGCGGACAGGCCGTACTGGCTGTTGTTGGCCTTGGCGACGGCCTCGTCCGGCGTACGGAAGGTCAGCACGGACAGGACCGGACCGAAGATCTCGTCGCGGGCGACGGTGTGCGCCTGGGTGACGTTCGTGAAGAGCGTCGGGGCGAACCAGTAGCCGGCGGACGGCAGCTCGCACGCCGGGGACCAGCGCTCGGCGCCCTCGGCCTCGCCGGTCTCCGCGAGCGCGGTGATCCGGGCGAGCTGCTCGGCGGAGTTGATCGCGCCGATGTCGGTGTTCTTGTCGAGCGGGTCGCCCAGGCGCAGCGTGGAGAGGCGGCGCTTGAGGGAGTCGAGGAGCTCGTCGTGGATCGACTCCTGGACCAGCAGGCGCGAGCCCGCGCAGCAGACCTGGCCCTGGTTGAAGAAGATGCCGGTGACGATGCCCTCGACGGCCTGGTCGATGGGGGCGTCGTCGAAGACGATGTTGGCGCCCTTGCCGCCCAGCTCCAGGGTGACCTTCTTGTCGGTGCCGGCGACGTGGCGGGCGATCTTCTTGCCCACGGCCGTCGAACCGGTGAAGGCGACCTTGTTGACGTCCGGGTGCTCGACGAGGGCCGCGCCCGCGTCGCCGTAGCCGGTGAGGATGTTGACGACGCCCTTGGGCAGGCCCGCCTGGCGGCAGATGTCCGCGAAGAACAGCGCCGAGAGGGGGGTCGTCTCCGCCGGCTTCAGCACGACCGTGTTGCCGGTGGCGAGCGCCGGGGCGATCTTCCACGCCAGCATCAGGAGCGGGAAGTTCCACGGGATGACCTGGCCGGCCACGCCCAGCGGGCGCGGGTTCGGGCCGTAGCCGGCGTGGTCGAGCTTGTCGGCCCAGCCCGCGTAGTAGAAGAAGTGCGCGGCGACCAGCGGGAGGTCCGCGTCGCGGGTCTCCTTGATCGGCTTGCCGTTGTCCAGGGTCTCCAGGACGGCCAGCTCGCGGCTGCGCTCCTGGATGATCCGGGCGATGCGGAAGAGGTACTTGGCGCGCTCGGAGCCCGGCAGCGCGGACCACTTCACGAAGGCCTTGCGGGCGGCCTTCACGGCGCGGTCGACGTCGGCGGCGCCGGCCTGGGCGACCTCGGCCAGCACTTCCTCGCTGCTCGGCGAGACGGTCTTGAAGACCCTGCCGTCGGCGGCGTCGGTGAATTCACCGTCGATGAAGAGCCCGTAGGAGGGGGCGATGTCGACGACCGAGCGGGACTCGGGAGCCGGTGCGTACTCGAAGAGGGATGCCATGGTGATCAGTCCACCGTCACGTAGTCGGGACCGGAGTAACGGCCGGTGCTCAGCTTCTGGCGCTGCATCAGCAGGTCGTTGAGCAAGCTGGAGGCGCCGAAGCGGAACCAGTGGTTGCTCAGCCAGTCCTCGCCCGCGGTCTCGTTGACCAGGACCAGGAACTTGATGGCGTCCTTGGTGGTCCGGATGCCGCCGGCCGGCTTCACGCCGATCTGGATTCCAGTCTGCTCCTTGAAGTCGCGGACGGCTTCGAGCATGAGCAGGGTGTTGGCGGGGGTGGCGTTCACGCCCACCTTGCCGGTGGAGGTCTTGATGAAGTCGGCGCCCGCGAGCATGCCGATCCAGGAGGCCCGGCGGATGTTGTCGTACGTGGACAGCTCGCCGGTCTCGAAGATCACCTTGAGCCGGGCGGCGCTGCCGTCGGGGCGTACGCACGCCTCCTTGACGGCCTTGATCAGCTCGTACGTGTCCAGGTAGTGGCCGGCGAGGAAGGCGCCACGGTCGATGACCATGTCGATCTCGTCGGCGCCGGCGGCCACGGCGTCGGCCGTGTCGGCGAGCTTGACGGGCAGGGCGGCGCGGCCGGCGGGGAACGCCGTCGCGACGGAGGCCACCTTCACGTCGGCGCCGTTCAGGGCGGCCTTCGCGGTGGCCACCATGTCCGGGTACACGCAGACGGCGGCCGTCATGGGCGTGGTGCGGTCGGTGGGATCGGGATGGACGGCCTTGGCGGAGAGCGCCCGGACCTTGCCCGGGGTGTCCGCGCCTTCGAGCGTCGTCAGGTCGATCATCGAGATGGCCAGGTCGATGGCGTACGCCTTGGCCGTCGTCTTGATCGAACGGGTGCCGAGGGAGGCCGCGCGGGCCTCCAGGCCGACAGCGTCGACGCCGGGCAGCCCGTGCAGGAAGCGGCGCAGCGCACTGTCGGACGTCGTCACGTCAGCGAATGCGGTGAGGGTGGTGGGCATGGTCACCACATGAGCATATCTACGCGCGTAGCTGCCTGTCACCCCCCACCCCGCACATATGGGCGTGACGGCCGTCATGTGTGGCGCGGGGGCGTACGGCACAATCGGCCACATGACTACGCCCTCCCCCGACGAGCCGGTCTACGACGACCGGGTCTACCGCTCCCCCATGGCCGTCGTCACCGGGGTGCTGCTGATCGCACTCACCCTCTGGCTGTGCGGGGATGCGGTGGTACGCGGTTCCGGGAACACGCCGTGGGTGGCGCTCGCCGTGGCGCTGTGCGCGCTTCCGCTGATCGTGGCCTTCACGATCCGGCCCGCCGTGTTCGCCAATGACGACCGGCTGCGCGTACGGAACCCCTTCCGGGTCATCGAGCTGCCCTGGGGCGCCGTCGACGCCGTACGGGCCGGGTACTCCGCCGAGGTGCTGGCCGAGGGGTCGAAGTACCAGCTCTGGTCCGTGCCCGTATCGCTGCGGGAACGCAAGAAGGCCAACCGGCCGCAGTCCGGCCGCGGCGGCCTCCTCGGGCGGGGCGCCGCGGCGCCCAAACCGCAGGCCGGGCCCGGGGCCCGGGCCGGCGCCGAGGCCGAGGCCCAGCCGCGGCGGGCGGGCGCCGACCGGGTCGTCGACGAGCTGCGGGAACTGCGGGAGCGCGGCGCCGGGCGGACCGGGGCCCAGGGCGACGTCCTGGTCCGCTGGGCCTACGAGATCATCGCCCCCGCCCTCGTCGGCGCACTGCTCGCGATTGTGCTGCTCGCCACGGGCTGACCGGCGGACAACGCGGAACCGCGGATACCGGACGCTGCGTCTTCGCAGGTGTGCAGCGTCAAGAGGCCGGCCACAGCGCCGTCACCACCCTCCGGCACCGGACCCTCTCCGGGGTCCTGCTGGCCGCCCACCTCCTCCTCGTCGGGTGGCTGAC
Source organism: Streptomyces sp. NPDC060028 (assembly GCF_042736725.1). Classification (NCBI taxonomy): domain Bacteria; kingdom Bacillati; phylum Actinomycetota; class Actinomycetes; order Kitasatosporales; family Streptomycetaceae; genus Streptomyces; species Streptomyces sp. NPDC060028. The sequence goes on from NZ_JBHWVJ010000127.1 coordinate 9,558, forward strand.
CCTGCGACCACTGGACGTGCCCTGGACCCCGGCCGCCAACCTGACCCCGCTCGAGGGGATCAGGGCGGCCCTCGCGGCCGGGCCGCTGGAGGCCGTCCGGCAGATCGGCGAAGGGGTGGCGCTGCTCGCCCCGCTCGGGGTGCTCCTCCCCTTGACCGGCGGCCGGATGGAGCTGTCGCCGCTGGCCGCCTGGTCCTCGCTGGCCCGCACGGCCGCCGCGGGCGCGCTGGTCTCGGTGGGCATCGGGATGCTCCAGACCGCGGTCCCGGGCCGGGTGGTCGACATCGATTCGCTGCTGCTCAACACCGCGGGCGTGGTGCTGGCCCACGTGGCCGTCGTGCCGGCGCTGCGCGCGCGAAAGCGGCGTTCACAGGTTCTTTCTCAGGGGGCGACCCCGAGAATTACCAGGGTCGGGCTCGGCCCGTGGACCGACGTCCTGTCGGCGGTCCAGCGGGAGTATTGAGGCATCGCAAAGAAAGCGATACCGACGAAGGAGTAACCATGAGCGCCCTTGTTCGCCCCCGTGACGGACGATGGATCGGCGGAGTCTGCGCCGGACTGGCGCGGCGTTTCGGAATGTCGCCCGGCCTGATGCGGACCATATTCATCGTCTCGTGCCTGCTGCCCGGCCCGCAGTTCCTGATCTACATCGCGCTGTGGGTACTGCTGCCGAACGAGAAGTCCGCCTCGACCGCCTGGTGATTGCGGCTATCCGGCCTTCCGGACCTTTTCGAGCTGCTTGTCCGCCACTTCGTGCGGAACCTGCGGCTGCTGCTGCGCGGCCGCCACGTTGAGGGCCATGAGCCGCACGATGGTGCCGCCTTGGCGTACGACGACCAGGTGCACCGGGGCCGCGACGCCGGAGCCGGCGGCGGTCGTGGTCCAGCTGACGCTCTCGTCGCCCCCCGTCTTGTAGTCGACGGCCTTCACGTCGCGGTAGCTGCCCGTCTGCTTCTCGACCGTGGCGGAGAAGCCCGTACCGCAGGCGGCGACCGCGGCCTTCAGCCGGGCGATCAGCGACTTGGCGTCGGACTCGGCGTAGGAGCTGACGGAGGCGGAGACAGCGAGACCGGCCTGCTTGCGGGAGCCGACGCCCCGGTTGACGGTCTCGCGCGCGACCGGGTCCGGCTTGTCGCCCATGATGTCGGCCAGCGGCTGGCAGGCCTTGCGGTCGGCCTGCGGCTGACCGTCCGGGGCGTTCGGGTTCTTGCCCTGGGCCGAGACCTGGTAGCCGGGCAGGTCGCCCTGTTCCAGGGCGGACCGCTCCAGCCTGCTGCCGCCCGTCCCGGGCATGGCCGAACCGCCCGGGCCGCCCGCGGCTCCGGGGCCGTCAGACGCGCCGGAGGAGCCTGGCGCGCCGGAGGAGCCGGGCGCGCCCGCCGAGCCCTTGGGGTCCGGGGACTTTCCGGCCGCGGGGGTGCTCGTACTGCTGCAACCCACGGCTGCGAGAAGCAGCGCGGGGAGCAGTGCGGCGGCGGCCGTCCGGACCGTGACTCGTGGCTTCATGCGCATCACCGATGACCTCATACCCCGTGCGTAGGCGGGCGGTTGGGGTGATCGTGGCACACGGCGCGACGTGGCGCACACCTGCTCGAAGAGGTGTGCGCCACGCGTGCGCGCGTGCGGATCTCGTACGAATTCCGTGCGAGTGGCGGCGTGGGTCAGGCGCCGAGGCCGCTCGTCGGGAGGCCGCCGAGCAGACCGGTCACCGCGCCGAGGGCCTGGCCCGGGTCGCTCGCCTCCTGGCCCTCCGGGCTCACCTGCTGCTGGCTGGTGAGGCCCTGGACCGCGGTGGTGGCGGTGCCCAGCGCGTCGGTGAGGCCGACGGCGGGGACTGCAGCCGAAGCGGAACCGGCGGCGACGGCGGCGAAGGCGGCACCGAGAGCGGCGACACCGAGGGTCTTGGCAGCTGACTGCTTCATGAAAACGTGTCCTTGCGACGGGGAATTGAGCGGCTCCGCAAACTAGTCACTTGAAACCCCCGCCCGCAAACATCTGTAAATATGAGAAGGCGCCCGGGAATTGCTCCTCCCGGGCGCCTTCAGTACGTCACGCCATGGCCTATGCCGAAACAGAACCGCTGGTGGAGGCGGTCTGACGGAACAGCCACTCCGACTTCAGCTCCGCATAGCCCGGCTTGATCACCTCGTTGATCATGGCCAGCCGTTCATCGAAAGGAATGAACGCGGACTTCATCGCATTGACGGTGAACCACTGCATGTCGTCCAGCGAGTAGCCGAAGGCGTCGACCAGGTGCTCGAACTCGCGGCTCATGCTGGTGCCGCTCATCAGCCGGTTGTCGGTGTTGACGGTGAGCCTGAAGTGCAGCTTGCGCAGCAGGCCGATCGGGTGCTCGGCGTACGAGGCGGCCGCGCCGGTCTGCAGGTTCGAGGTGGGACACATCTCCAGCGGGATGCGCTTGTCCCGGACGTAGGCGGCCAGGCGCCCCAGGGTCACCGAGCCGTCGGCGGCGACCTCGACATCGTCGATGATCTTCACGCCGTGGCCGAGGCGGTCGGCGCCGCACCACTGCAGGGCCTGCCAGATCGACGGCAGGCCGAAGGCCTCGCCCGCGTGGATGGTGAAGTGGTTGTTCTCGCGCTTGAGGTACTCGAACGCGTCGAGGTGGCGGGTGGGAGGGAACCCGGCCTCGGCGCCGGCGATGTCGAAGCCGACCACGCCGTTGTCGCGGTAGCGGTTCGCCAGCTCGGCGATCTCCAGCGCACGGGCGGCGTGACGCATCGCGGTCAGCAGGGCGCCGACGCGGATGCGGTGGCCGTTGGCCTTCGCGCGGCGCTCGCCCTCGCGGAAGCCGTCGTTGACCGCCTCGACGACCTCTTCGAGGGTCAGGCCGGCTTCCAGGTGCTGCTCGGGCGCGTAGCGGATCTCGGCGTACACGACGCCGTCCTCGGCCAGGTCCTCGGCGCACTCGGCGGCGACCCGGGTGATGGCCGCCTTCGTCTGCATGACGGCGCAGGTGTGCGCGAACGTCTCCAGGTAGCGCTCGAGGGAGCCTGAGTCGGCGGCTTCCCGGAACCAGATGCCGAGCTTGTCGGCGTCGGTCTCGGGGAGGTGGTCGTAGCCGACCTCGCGGGCCAGCTCGATGATCGTCCCGGGGCGCAGACCACCGTCGAGGTGGTCGTGCAGGAGCACCTTCGGGGAGCGGCGGATCTGATCCGGCGTGGGCAGGTTGGGGGTCTCGCTCGTCATCTGGGCACTCTAGCTCCTACGCGCGTAGAGCGAGGCGTTGACGGCCGGTCGATACACAACATTGACTTCCGGGGGCGGTGGGCTTGGCCGGACTGTGGTGCGGACGCCCGCCGGTCTGAGACTGTTTCGTCATGGCACAGCATGCGCCGCCGGCGCGCGGGGCCCGTCTGGGGCGGGCGGTCGGCGCGACCGGCTCGGGCTCGACGGTCGGCACGGTCAGCGGGGTGGTGCTCCTGCTTCCCGGAGCGTCCAGATTGTCTCCCGGTCCGGTACGTCCGCTCGCGCGGGCACTGGCCCGGGCGGGCGCGGCGGACGGGCTGGTCACGCACACCGTCCTGCACGGCGGGCTCTCCCGCGCCGAAGGGGCGGGGTGGGCGGCGGACGAGGTGGTGCGCCGGTACGGGGACGTGCCGGTGTGCCTGGCCGGCTACGACGCGGGCGGCCGGGCGGCGCTCGCGGCGGCGGGGCACGAGGCCGTCAACTCCGTGCTGGTGCTGGCCCCTTGCCTTGCGGAGCCGTCCGCCGGGGGGTCCCCTGAACCGGTGAAACAGCTCTTAGGGCGCCGGGTGCTGATCGTGCACGGCACCAACGACGCGCGCAGCGACCCGGAACTGTCCTTCCGGCTCGCGACCCGAGCGAAAAAAGCCAATCGTGAAACGTGCCGGTTTGAAGTGCACTCCGATGGGCACAGCCTGCGCGATCACCAGGCGGAGGTCGTCGCGCTGTCGGTGGACTTCGTCCTCGGCTCGATGTTCTCGGGCCGCTACTCCCGCCCCGTGACCGACGCGCTGGCGGCCCCGCCGCCGCTGGGCCTGCGCATGCCGCTGGCCTCGGGATTCGGCCGCTCGCTGCGCACCGCACCGGGCCGCTAGTGCTGTGACCGCCACCGACCGTCCGCGTTACCCCGAGTTCGGCCTCCGTTCGCACGGGAGCGGGGACCCGGGGTGTCCAGCAGCTGGTCAGGCGGCGGGGACTTCCCGTGCCAAATGCGCGACAACCGGTCTACCGAAGGTAACTCAAACGATTCTGCGCTGTGACTGGAGTGAATTACTGGCCAGTAAGTGATCACAATGGGCCAGGGTGCACCGGGGGGGTGCCTTGTTGCAGAGGGAGTCGAAGTGCATCAGGCCGTGTTCAGATTGCTCGGACCACTGGAGGTGCAGGTCGGCGGGGAAGCTCTGCGGATCGGAGGAGCACGCCAACGCACCGTCCTGACCATGCTGCTGCTCGCGTCCTGCCGGGTCGTCTCGGTGGACGCCCTGATCGAAGCCGTCTGGCCGAACGGCGCACCGACCACCGCACGCAACCAGATCGCCATCTGCGTCGCCGGACTGCGCAAGGTCTTCAAGGACACGGTCGGGGTGAACGAGCTGATCCTGACCTCGCACCCCGGATACATCCTCAACCCGCTGGAGCACCGCATCGACGCGGTCGACTTCCAGGACCGCGTGGGCCAGGCCCGCGAACTCGCCCGCGGCGGCCAGGCGGCCGAGGCCTGCGAGGTGTTCTCCGAGGCGCTGTCGCTGTGGCGCGGCCGGGCCATGGACGGGGTCACCGGGCACCACGTCGAGCAGGAGGCCGTCCGGCTGGAGGAACTGCGCCTCGACGTCCACGAGGAGTACGCCGGCCTGCAGCTCCAGCTGGGCCGCCACCACACGCTCATCCCGGCGCTGACCGCGCTCGTGGCGGAACACCCGCTGCGCGAACAGGCCCGCGCCCACCTGATCCTGGCGAACTACCGCGCGGGCCGCCGCGCCGACGCCCTGAACGTCTTCCGCGAGGGCCGCCGCCTGCTGGTCGACGAGCTGGGCATCGAGCCCGGACCGGCCCTGCAGGGCCTGCACGACCTGGTCCTCCAGGACTCGCCGGAACTCTCGCAGCCCGCGACCCAGCTCGCCCAGCCGATGGCCGCGAACGTACCGGCCCAACTGCCCGGGGACTCGGCCTCCTTCACCGGCCGGATCAAGGAACTCAGCGCCATGGACCGGATGCTCGACGAGCGCCTGGGCCAGTCGCCGCTGACCATCGCCGCGATCAGCGGGATAGGAGGCGTCGGCAAGACCGCCCTCGCGGTGCGCTGGGCCAACAACGTCGCCGCCCGCTTCCCCGACGGCCAGCTCTTCACCGACCTGCGCGGGTACGACGAGAAGGACGATCCCGTCCCGCCCGCCACCACCCTCGACCGCTTCCTGCGCGCCCTCGGGGTGCCCGCCCAGCAGATCCCCGCCGACCCCGGCGACCGCGCCGCGCTCTACCGCAGCGTGCTCGGCGGCAAGCGCGTCCTGATCGTCCTGGACAACGCCCGCTCCTTCCAGCAGATCCGCCCGCTGCTGCCCGGCAACGGCCGCTGCTGCGTGCTGATCACCGGCCGCGACGTCATGGGTGAGATGATCGGCGATTACGCCGTCCTGCAGATCGGGCTCCAGTCCATGGACCCCGAGGAGGCCGCCGCGCTGCTCGGTGAAGTGGCCGGCGACCACCGGATCGGCGCCGACCCGGCCTCCACCGCACGCCTCGGCGAACTGTGCGACCGGCTGCCGCTCGCCCTGCGCATCGCGGGCGCCCGGCTCGCGGCCAAGCCGCACTGGTCGGTGCGCAGCCTCGTGGGCCGGCTGGAGAACCAGCGCCGCAGACTGGACGAACTGAGCCCCGGCGAGGGCGGCGTACGGGCCGGCTTCCGGCTCAGCTACCGCGATCTGTCGGCCGCCGCACGCCAGCTCTACCGGCGGGTCGGGCTGCTCAACGTGCCCGACTTCGCCGCCTGGGTGGGCGCCGCGCTGATCGACGCCGACCAGATGGACGCGGAGAACCTCCTGGAGCAGCTGGTCGACGCCCAGCTGCTGGAGGTGGCCACCGCCTCCGGGCCGGTCACCCGCTACCGGTTCCAGGACCTGCTGCGGCTCTTCGCCTGGGAGATGGCCCAGGCCGAGGAGACCGAGGAGGAGCGCGGGGCAGCGCTGGAGCGGGCGTACGGCGGCTGGCTGGCGCTGGCCGACGCCGCCCGGCTGCTGACGTACGGCGGTGATGCCGCCATCAGCTACGGCCAGGTGGAGCGGATGGCCTTAGACCCGGAGCTGATGGAGGAACTGCTCGCGGACCCGATGGAGTGGTTCGAGTCCGAGCGCAGCGCCCTCACCGACGTGATCGAGCAGGCCGCCGGCTCGGAGCGCTCCGCCTACGCGTGGGCCCTGACCCAGAACAGCACCCCGCTCTTCGAGGTCCGCAACTACTGGGAGGACTGGCGCTCCTGCGCCGAGCATTCGCTGCGCGCCGCGGAACTGGCCGGCGACCGGCTCGGCGAGGCCGCCATGCTCCGCTCGCTGGGCACGCTGGCGATCTACCGGCGCGACTACCGCGAGGCCTGGGGCTGGCTGACCCGGGCGGCGCCGCTGTGGGACCAGCTCGGCGAGGTGCACGGCAAGGCCCTGGCCCTGCGCAGCCTGGCGCTGTGCGCGCGGTTCTTCGGCGACCTGGAGGGCGCGGCGCGCGATGCCCGGGAGTCCCTGGAGTGCTTCCGGGAGGCGGGTGACGGAGCCGGCGAATCCCATGTGATGGGCTTGCTGGCCCAGGTGGAGATGGAGCGGGGCAACCTCGCCGTCGGCATCGCCCTGTGCACCGAGGCCATCGCCAAGAGCCGGGAGGCCGGCAGCGTACGGGGCGAGAACCAGAACACGTACCGGCTGGCCGAGGCACTGCTGCGGCTCGGCGACCTCACGAAGGCCGAGCAGACCTGCGCGACGGTGCTGCGGCTCACCCGCGAGGGCGGGGACCGGCTCGGCGAGGCGTACGCGCTGCGCGGGATCGGCGAGGCGCGCTGGCGCCAGGGCCGGTCCGCGGACGCCGAGGCGGTGCTGGCGGACGCGCTGGTGGCCGCGCGGGAGGTGCAGGACCGGTTCCTGCAGGCGCGGATATCGCTCGACCTGGCCTGTGCGCTGGCGCTGCGCGGGGAGGCGCGGGCGCGGGAGCCGCTCGGTCTGGCGCTGGAGGCGTTCACGGAGCTGGGCGCGGCCGAGTGGCAGCGGCGGGCCGAGGAGATGGCGCGGGCCGTGGACCTCGCGGACGCGCTGGCGCTGACCCCGCAGGGGCTGGCCGCGTTGCTGGAGGGCTGACCGGCCTGCGGTCGCCCCCTACACACACAAGGCGAGGGGCCCGGGGGCGCCCGGGAGGGGGGGCCCGGGCCCCCCCGGGGCCGGGGGGGGGGGGGGAGCGGCAACGGGGGTAGGGGGTGTTTTTGGCCACCCGGGCCCCCCCCCCGCCCGCGGGAGGGGCCGGCCCCC
>NZ_JBHWVJ010000128.1:0-15840 GCF_042736725.1 Streptomyces sp. NPDC060028
GTCCTGAGCGCTGCGCGCTCAGGAGAGAACGGCTTCGCTGCGCTCCGCCGGAAAGCCCTTCGCTGCGCTCCGGGCAGGGCCGGCCCTTCGGGCCGGGGTCCTTCGCTGCGCTGCGGACTGCTGTGGTTCCGCTGCGCTCCACCACAGCTGGGTCAACCCCTCCGCTGCGCTTCGGGCCTGACCTTGGGTCACCGGCCGCGCAGCGCGCGGCCGGTGAAGCCTTCCGCTGTGCTCCAGGCTTGTGGCCTGCTTCGCAGTCCAGGGCGGGGCCCGGGTCGCTACGCTCCTCGGGCCCTGGGCCCGCTCCGCGGGCGGCTGGCAGCAGAGCAGGGGGTGCCGGGGGGCTTGGTCTGGGCTCTTACTGCCCAGACCAAGCCCCCCGGCTGGCGTCGTACCTCGTTGTGGGGTGGGGTCAGATCCCGCGGACCCGCGCGGCTTGCGGCCCCTTTGGGCCCTGCTCGATGTCGAATTCGACTCGCTGGTTCTCCTCCAGGTTCCGGTAGCCCTCCCCCTGAATCTCGGAGAAGTGGACATACAAGTCCGGGCCGTCATCCTGGGAGATGAACCCGAAGCCCTTCTCTCCGTTGAACCACTTCACAATGCCCTGCGCCATGCCGGTTCTCCTTCATCGTGTGACGACCACGCTGATCTTCCCTCGTGATCACACGGGGAAACCTGACGAGAGGCTCCGGAACGCAGGCGGGAGCGGTACAGTCATCAGTATGCATCACGCCGAAGATGATGCGTGTAGCTGTGTAGGATCCCGAGAACATCGCCACCCCCTCCCCTGGCGGGTTTTTCCCGCCACTTCGTTTTCAGTGGAGTGTCGAATGCAGAAGTCTGGCGACATCGTACTGCGTCCTCACCAGGAGGAGGCGATGGAGGCGATTGTCCGGGGGCTTGATATTCCGCCCGGGAAGCGGATCCCGGAGGCCGGGCTGCGGGCCACGGTGGTGGCCGCGTGCGGTACCGGGAAGACGTTCATCGCGGCCGCGGCCGCGCTCCGCCTCGCCCGGCACGGCCGGGTCCTGGTGCTGCTGCCGACCCTAGACCTGCTCACGCAGACGGTGCGCGAGTGGAGGCACGCCGGGCACACCGGGCCGACAGTCGCAGTCTGCTCGCTGGAGGACGACCCCGTTCTGTGGGACCTGGACATGCGGTCCACGACGTCGGCACCGCAGCTCGGGCTGTGGCACGGCCGGGGCCCGGTCACCGTGTACGCCACCTATGCCTCTCTGCCCGTGCTGGCCGAAGCGCACGAGGGCGCGTACGGGTTGCCGATGGACATCTTCGACCTGGTCGTCGTGGATGAGGCGCACCGAACTTCGGGCTCGGCAGGTAAGGCGTGGGCGGACGTGCACCGGCAGGAGGTCATCCCGGCGATGCGCCGGCTCTACATGACCGCGACCCCCCGGATCTGGAAGGAGCGGCCGCCCCGCACGCGCGCCCAGGAGCGGGAGATCGAGGAGGCCCACCAGCTGTCCGAGGAGGAGGAGCGCAGGGAGGCGGAGGCCGAGGGGCGGACGTACGTCAGCAGGCCGCGCTGGGACCGCCTGCCGAAGGAGCTCGCGTGCTCGATGGACGACGAGAAGGTGTTCGGGCCCGTCGTGTACGAGCTGTCCCTCGCATCGGCCATCTCCCGCGGGCTCCTGGCGAAGTACCAGATCGTCGTCGCCGAGCTCACCGACCCGGTCGTCACACCGGAGCGGCTGGTCAGTGAGGAACGGTACGAGGAGCAGCTGCGCGGTGAGCGGCTCGCCGCGATGCAGACCGCCCTGCTGGAGACCATGGCCGCGCACGGGCTGCAGACCACGATCACCTTCCACCACCGCACGATCGAGGCGGAGGCCTTCGCCGCCGACCTGCCCCGCGTCGCGGCCCGGCTGCACCAGGTGGACCCGGAACGGCACCCCGAGAAGGTGTGGTCGGGATGGCTGTGCGGGGAACACGAAGGCACCCACCGACAGACGGTCCTCGCCGACTTCGCACGCCGGGCCGGCCGCGCCGTGCTCAGTAACTGCCGGGTCCTGGGCGAGGGAGTCGACATCAGAGCCACCGACTCGGTCGCCCTCATCGACCCGAAGGGATCCGCTGTCGACATCGTCCAGGCCATCGGCCGCGCCCTGCGCCAACAGCCCGGACAGGGGAAAATGGCGACGCTGATCGTGCCCGTCTTTCTCGGTGCAGATGAAAAACCCGAGGACATGCTTTCCTCGAACTCATACCGCCCTCTTATTCGGGTATTGGAAGGGTTGCGAGCGCACGATGAAAAGGCTGTGGAAATGCTTGCAATTCCGCAGGAGAACCAGAAACGCGTCGTCGACCCGTCGATGCCGGTCGGTCAGGCACCCGAGGAGGGTGAAGAGGAAGGCAGGCTCCTCCTCCGGTTCGCGGCCCCTCGTGACCCGGCGCTGATCGCGAAGTGGATCAGCTACACCGTGATCAACACCGAACGCCAGGACTGGCGTCGGGGTGCGGAAGCCGCGCTGCGGTACCGACAGCGGGAAGGCGATCTCGACGTCCCCTACGAGCACGTCGAGGCCGCGAGGGCGTTCCCGCTCGGCAGGTGGCTGTCGGACCAGCGCAGGGCGTACCGGGCCGGGACCATGACCGGCGAGCGCGCGGCCGAGCTGGAAGAGCTCGGGATCGTCTGGGACACCGCCGACCACGGGTTCGAGCAGAACCTCGGCGCCGCGCGGGCCTACTACGAGCTCCACGGGACCCTCGCGGCCCCACGGGGCGCCACCATCCTCGACATCGCGATCGGGCAGTACCTCACGAACATCCGCCGCCCCGGCGGACTGGGCAAGGACCCCGACCGGGCGCAGCGGCGGGCCGCCGTGCTCGCCGCCATCGATCCCGACTGGAACCCGGGGACGCTCGGGTGGACGGTCGACTGGCAGCGGCACTACGCCTACCTCACCCAGCTCCTGGCCGAAGGCGCCCGCCCGACGGCCGTCGTCCCCGGTGTCACCCGGCACGGCGAAGACATCGGACGCTGGCTCGCCACCCAACGGCGGGACTGGGACCGGCTGAACGAGGAGCAGCAGCGCAGGCTCAGCGAACTCGGCGTGACCAAGGCCCCACGTGCCCGCAGGACCCCCGCGAAGAAGGCCGCGGCGCCTGGGCAACGCGCGGGCGGCGAAGCGTTCCAGAAGGGCCTCCAGGCCCTCCAGCAGTACATCCAGCGGGAAGGCCACCTCCCAGGGCGGGCCGTCGTCGAGCGGCTGCCCGACGGCACCGAACACCGCACCGGGATCTGGATCGGCAACCAGAAAGCCCGCCGCAACCGGCTCGACGCCGCCCAGCTCGCCGCCCTCGCCCAGCTGGGCGTCGACTGGGCACGGTAAGAAGGCTGGTGCTCCTCGCGCTAGCCCTCTGAGGTTCGCGCCCGACGACGACAGGTGCGTCGCGGCGTCATCCTTCTTGTGAGCGGGTACCGCAGCCGGCGCGGGGCGAGTGGCGGGCTTGGGTGACCAGGCGCAGCCCTGCGGGGGTGAGGGTGCCGCGGAGTCGGGGGCGGACGTGGCTGCCCGGTGCCGGGGTCAGGTGCCATTGGGAGGCGATTGCGCTGAGGATGACAGTGGCTTGGGTGAGGGCGAGGGAGTCTCCGATGCACTTCCTTTTGCCTGCGCCGAAAGGGATGAAGGCGCGGCGTGCGGCGGGGCCGGCCGGGGAGGTCCAGCGGTCGGGGTCGAAGCGGTCAGGGTCGGGGAAGACGGTGGGGTCGTGGTGGAGCAGGTAGGCGCTGAAGAAGAAGTTGGTTCCCGGGGGGAAATGGTGTCCGCTCAGGTCGACGTCGGTGGAGCTGGCCCTGGTCAGGAGGGCGACCACCGGGTACACGCGCATCGTTTCCAGCAGGACGGCCCGGGTGTAAGGCAGACGGGGAAGGGTGTCGGGGCCGGCTAGCCTGCCGCCGAGGACCTCGTCGAGTTCCCTGTGGAGCCGCTTGGTCACGTGCGGGTGCAGCGTGAGCAGGTGGAAGAGCCAGGCCAAGGTTCCTGCGGTGGTCTCGGTGCCGGCGATGAAGAGCGTGGTGACCTGGTCGCGCAGTTCCTCGTCGCTGAAGGCGCCCTCCGGGTCCGCCTCGCCGGCGGTGATCAGCGCGTGCAGCAGGCCGCCGGATGTTGACTGGGCGCGGGCTTTGGCCACGGCCTGATCGGCGACCTCCCAGGCGCTGGCCCATGCCCGGTTGTAGCGGCGGTTGGCAGGGATTGGAAGCCGGTGGATCCAAGTGAACGGCATGGCGGCGCGCATGAAGGAACCGGCCAGCAGGATCTGGAAATAGTCGCTGAGATGGTCGGCGTCGCGGTCGTCGATGGTGGGGAGCAGAGTCCGGCCCAGAATCTTCGCAGTGACCGAGGTCAGTTCGGGCAGGACGTCGATTTCCTGGCCTGGCCGCCAGCGTCCAGTCAAAGCGGCGCTCTCCTCGCGGATCACTTCATCGTAAGAATCGATGTGCGCGGGGGTGAAAGCCGGCTGCATCAGCCGCCGCTGGCGGCGGTGGTCGGTGTGTCCGGCGGTCACCAGGCCGTTGCCCAACAGTTCCCGGCCCCGGTCGAGAAGCGAGCCGCCCTTGTCGAACGAGTTGACCTGCCCGACGAGCATGTCGTGAACCAGTTCCCGACAGCACACCAGGTAGGCGGGGCGCGGACCCAGACGCAGCCTGAGCACGGGCTCCGCCCGCCCGCACTCCTGGAGCCAGTCGAGGGGGTCGCGCAGGAGACGGGGACCATGCCCTAGCAGCGGGATACCGCCCGGCGCCAGCGGCACGCCTTTCACGGTGCTGGGGGTGTCGAGCTCTTGCATCCGATTCTCCTTCCAAGGGCGAGCTGTCCGGTGCTCACCGCACGAACCCGAATCCGGTAGCGCGCGTTGCTTCGACGTCAGCAGCAACACCGTCCAGCAGGTCTATGTCTGGCCCCGTGATCGAGCGGATTCGTCTCCGGTCTTGTCTGCTATGAGGGTCTCCCGGGCTCGTTGGTGCAGGCGAGGTCTGCCGCGTGCTGCTCCAGGGGGCGACGCAGCAGCTTGCCCACAGTGTTGCGGGGCAGTGTCTGGATCGGGATGAAGCGGGTGGGGCGTTTGTAGCCGGCGAGGTTGCGGATGCAGTGGGCGATGAGCTCGCGTTCGTCGAAGTCGTCGGTGGCGGTGGGCTGGATGAAAGCGACCGGGGTCTGGCCGGAGGTGTCGCAGGGGGCAGGAACGACGGCGGCTTCGGTGACCCATTCCAGGGTGCGCAGGACGTGCTCGATTTCAGCGGGGTACACGTTCTGGCCGCCGCGCAGGATGAGGTCGCTGCGCCGGTTGAGGATCCAGATGCGGCCGTCGGCGTCCTGGTAGCCGAAGTCGCCTGTGTTCAGCCAGCCGTCGATGACGGTCTGGGTGGTGGCTTGGGGGTTGTTCCAGTAGCTGCGCATCAGGCCGGCACTCTTGAGGTGGAGGGTGCCGGCCTGGTAGGGGTGTGCGGGGCAGCCGTCTGTGGTGGTGATGCGGGCCGTCACTCCCGGCATGGGCCGGCCCGCGCAGGTCGCGCCGGCGACGGCGGGCGCCTCGGGCTTGTCGTCCGGGGCCAGGGAGATGACGGGTCCGCCCCCTTCAGTGATCCCGAAGATGGTGCGCATGCCGCTGCCGAGTGCCTGTCCGGCCTGGTGGGCGAGTTCGGGCGGGCAGGGCGCGCCCCCGTGGGTGACCAGGCGCAGGCTGGTGTGGTCGCTGCCGGGGAGCTGCCGGCAGTCCAGCAGCAGTCGCAGCATGGTCGGGACGAGGAAGGTGTGTCGTACCTGCCATTGCTCGACAGCTGTCAGGAAGCTGTGGGGGGTGAACTGGTCGAGGACAGTGACGGGGGCGCCGGCGCAGAGGTAGTTGAGGGCGATGGTGATGCTGCCGTGGCACAGCGGGCTGGTGTGCAGGTAGGTGTCCCTCTGGTCCTGGCCGACCTCGGCCTGCCATGAGGCCGCCTGGCTCTGGAAGTAGTTCTGGTCGCAGACCACACCTTTGGGGGAGCCGGTGGTGGCGGAGGTGTGCAGGATCATCACAGGATCGGTGAGACCAGCACCCCGGAGAGTGCCGACGGCGGTGGTGGTGGCAGGAGGGTCCGGTAGGTCTGCCACGCTGTTGATGGCCAGGAGCGGCAGAGCTGGGCGCAGGTGTTCCAGGCGTGGGAGTCCGCTGGTGTCGGCGAGGGCGTAGCTGGGGGTGACCTGGTTCAGGATGGCGCTGAGCTCGCGGTCGGTGAGCGCGGGATTGAGCGGAACCGCGATGGTGGCGCTGAGGGCGCAGGCGAACACTGTCGCCAGGATTTCCACGCAGTTGGTGCTGAGCATGATCACTCGGTCACCGGGTGTGGTGTGCGCTGCGATGGTGTGGGCCAGCGCGTGGGCGTCGCGGTGCAGGCGGCTCCAGGTGATATCGCGGCGTACGTCCCGCAGTGCGATCGCACCGGGCGCGCTGGAGCGGTGTTGATCCAGTACCTGTTGCAGCCACATCGTCAGGCACGTCCCCGCTCGGATGTGCGCTCGGTGCTGACGCCGGTGCCGGTGCGGGCGGCTGGAGAAGTGGCGAGGAGTTCGGCCACGGCGGTGATGGAGTCCAGGCCGCCTGCCTCGTGCGGGGTGAGCGGCCGGTCCAGAACGGCCTCGCAGCGGGCGACGAGCTGGATCACCGCCAGCGAGTCGACTCCTGCGTAGGCCAGGAGGTCGGTGTCGCTGATCAGGTCGGACATCGACGGTGGGCGCAAGCACCCGCGCAGCAGATCGCGGGCCTGGGCGAGATGTACGGCTGCGGGTGTCATCGCGCCTTCCAGGGGGTTGCGCTGACCAGTCCGAACATGGCCCGCGGCTCACGGTCGACGGTGTCATGGACCAGGGACTCTGCGTCCTTGCCGGTGCAGGGCAGCAGGCGGTTGAGACGGCTTCCGAAGCAGGCTGCGATGAAGTCGCGGGTGTCGGGGAAGTCCTGTCCGCCGGGGAAGCGCCGGGGGATGAACGCAAGGCCGACATCGATGGGTTTCCAGCACCCGTCCTCGAACACCTCGCTCCAGGCGTGCTCGCCGCCGACTACACCCAGGAGGTAGCCACGCCGTGCCCGCGCCTGCAGCCCTGCGGCGCGCAGCCGGTCGGTGATGACGCGGCTGACGACGATGCAGTCGGCCGTCCCCTGTTCCCACGCCTGGTGGTGATTCATGCGCAGCGGCTCGGCGACGCATTGATAGACGACGGTGCGGGCATGAAGATCAGCCAGCATCTCGCGGAAGATGTCACAGGCCCGCCGGTCACGGACCTGGCCGTGCGCGCCGGTGATACGCAGCGCCGCTTGGTGGCCGCGGGCGTCGAACTGCGCGCCTTGTGGTGGCAGGTCCAGTCCTGTGGAGGGCAGCACGCTCACGCCCGGGGCGTCGAAATCCGGCACCCGCAGCCGATAGCGGCCCGGTTCTCCTTCCGGGAGGCGCACGGTCACCAGCCAGTCCCTGGGATCGAGCCATTCACTGGAGGGGCCGGTGGAGAACGCGAGAGCGAAACGCAGGGCCATCTCCAGGGTGGTGCGCTCGCTTGCGGACATGAGCCCGACGTTCATGAGGTCGGCCCGCTCGAAGAGGAGACCCCGCTTGGCGTCCACGCGGAAAGGCAGGCCGTGCTCGGTGAGCTTGACGACATGCTCGGGTGGTGTGCGCAGCAACGCCGCCGCCGCCTGGACGTCGGTGTCGTAGCGGGCTACCGAGACGGGGGTGGTGTGGAAGCGGTCCAGCGCCGCGAGGAGCGACTCGAAGGACACGGGTGCGTCCGCGGTGAGGGGGATTGGATCCAGCGAACGCACCCAAACGTCGTCGGACGTCGTGGCTGAGGAGTCCGTCGGGAGCGGGATCGTAACCTCCGGGAGACTGGCCGGCCCGACCCGGCCGGTCCAAAGGGAAAAGGCACCACGCAAACCGGGCGTCCCGCAGAGCCAGAAGATGAGGACAAGCCGATCTGGCTGCGGTTGCCGTCGATGCCGTGTCACCGGCTTCGGTGAAGCGCAACTGATCTGGAAAACGATGCCGTTGAATTACAGTCACGGCCCCGGCCGGTGGGCGATCCCGCCCTCAGCCAATACCGCGCGAGCGTGTGCTGTCGGCCTGGCGCATACTCCTGCCGCCTCACACCGACGCCCTCCCCACCCCCGGCCCCGCCCGCACAGATGAAGTCGCGCAGTACCTCAAGGGCCTCAAGCAGGCAGGTCGTCTTTGGCAGCAGCCCGGGACTTGCGCTCCAAGAATTCGAAGAGGCTTTCGTCGAACGCGTGTTGAATACCCGTCGGGTCCAGCGAGGCGTTACCCAGTGACTGAGCACCCACGCGATCTCCTGGAGGTGAACGGCTATCCATGCGATCGCGGCGCAGGGTCCAGCACCCCCGTTTCCTTGACAGAGTGCCCGTTGGATCGGAGCACAAGCCACCCCTGCGAGAGCGCATGGAAGTGCGGACATCTCCGAGTTCCCCCTTCGATCCCGTGCGCCCCCCAGTGGCCCGGGCCCGGTCGCAGGCCAGGCTGATCATGCCGGCGCATACAGTACGATGCTGCTCGCTCTGGGTAAGACCGGTGCCAATAGGAGTTCGGAGTGTGCCAACCAGTAGCCATCGTCTGCACTCGCACTCCCCGGGGCTGCCACGACCGCGTCTTCCAGGTTTTCGGAATTGACGGCCACGGTGCTCGGCGATTCCGTCACCCGGGACCAGCGCTTGCTCGACGCGGCGAGCTCGTAGATCGCACCGCCGCCCGGTCAGCCCAGATATCGGCTCGGCGAAGGTCTTGGCCGCACAGCCGGGCACTGGGCAGAAGAAGCCACGCACCTGCACGTTGATCGCTGTCCGCCAAGACTGCCCAGAGCGGCGTCGGCAATCCACCGGAAGTGGTGGAGGCACCGACTCCACGCCAGGTCGTGCGCCGTGCGAGGCGGCTGGCCTTCCAGCGCCGGACTGTGCGCCCTACGGGCTGCTCGCCCAGCGGAAAAGTGGCTGCTGCCCTGACTGAGCTGTGACCTCTGGCATCCGGATTATCCTCCACCGCGCAGCACAGGAAGAGCGAGACATGTCGACTCTCACAAGATCATGGCCCTACCGCAACGCGTTCATGGAACTGCTGACCGACATCCCTCGTGCGTGCACGCCGGCCGATGTCGAACGTCTGCGGCGGGTGCAAGGCGAATATGCAGCGCTCATTGAGTCGCACGGCCCCGGGCTGCTGTCCCTGGACGACCTGCTCAGCCCGGTCGGGTTCCGGTTCGGTGAGGCCAGTGCGGACATCAAGCCGCACCCAGCCGAGCACTCGGTGGCGGCCGAGGTCGAGTCCTGGATGCGCGCGAGCGGACTGTGGCTGAGCACGACGCCCCACATCGTCCGCGCGTGCAGCTGGGTGTATCCCACGGCGAGCCGGGCGGCGCTGACGCAGCAAAGCAAGGTCGTCTCGCTCGACTGGTATCTCAACGACACCCAGGGGAGAGACTTGGCCGGCGTGCATGCGCAGGGCGAGCCCCAGCTGTCCGCGGCCGTCGTGGCCATGTGTGACAACCTCGACGCCGTGCCCAACCGCGAGGGTGTCCAGGAAGGGGCGGTCAGGCACCTCCTGCGCGAGATGCGCGCCGACTCCCCACAGCCCTGGTTCGCCTGCTTCCTCAGTCGCTTTCGCGATCAAGTGCAGCTCACGCACCAAGATCTCGGGATCCCCGCAGCGGGGGTCGTGCCATCGATGTTCGGATACATCCAGCAGCGGATCCTGACTTCCGGCATGGTCTACATGACCTCGTTGCTGGAGTTCGGCCTCGACACCTACCTCAGCGACCTCTACCGCGATCCCGACAACCTGGTCTCCGCGCTCGACCGTCTCCTGTTCCTGACGGCGGCCATCCCGTCTCTCGGAAACGATGTCGTGTCCTTCGAGAAGGAGGTCATCGACCTCGGGTCCAGTAACAACCTCATCACCGTCCTTGCCCTGAACCGCCCAGGGACCAGCCTGCTCGACGCGATCACGGCCAGCGGCTACATCGTCGCCGACATGATCCAGGAGTTCGTCACCCTCTCCTCGCACGTCGCCTGCCTCGCCGAGGATCTGCGCCCACGAGACGAGCACAGGGCCTGCGCCCTGCTGCGCTACCTCGGCGGCCTCGACGCGATGATGAAAAGCCAATGGAACTTCCACGCAGTCAGCCTCCGCTACCGGTACCCGAAATCCCTCTGGAGGGAAATGGCCGTGGACGAGGCGGTTACCACCCGACACGCAGAGGCTGCACTGCAGCTCACCCGACACGACCGACAAAGTGACTCCCGCGGCACCCCTCGCCCAGGCTTTGACGCGGCCGAGCGTCCCTACGACATGGTCCGCGATTGAGGTTTGGGCGTGCTGGCCTGGCGGGTCGGCTAGGGGTT
The DNA here is from genome assembly GCF_042736725.1 of Streptomyces sp. NPDC060028. Taxonomy (NCBI): domain Bacteria; kingdom Bacillati; phylum Actinomycetota; class Actinomycetes; order Kitasatosporales; family Streptomycetaceae; genus Streptomyces; species Streptomyces sp. NPDC060028. The sequence continues at coordinate 10,399 of NZ_JBHWVJ010000128.1, forward strand.
GATCAGCAGGCGGCCTGCCGGGCGAGCACGAGCTCGGTGCTCGGCTTGCGGCGGGTCGGACGGCGAGCCGAACGGTCAGAAACCAACGAAGCGATCGCCTGGTGGGTTGCGGCGTAGTCCTCGCGTGGGCCGGTGTAGCGCTGGAGCGGGCACCACTGCCGCAATTCGGCGTTGGCGTGCTCGACGCAGATCCGCTCCGAGGACGACCGTCGGCGCATCTCTCGCCAGGCGTACTGCTCGCCGAGCGGCGCGTCGCCCTTCGGCTTCTTCGGAGGGGCGCTGATCTGGTCAGGGAACTCGTTGGCCAGCCCCCGGTAGCCCTCGTCGACTTCGGCCGTCACCTTCGGGTGGAGCCGGCACTGCTCGGCGATACCCTCGGTGCGCATCGCGGTCTGGTCGTGTATACGGCCAGGTCGGTCCGCACCCGACCACAGCAGACGGCCCTGGCCGTCGCTGATGGTGGTGGTCTTGATGGTGTTCTGCTTCTTCTTGCCGGAGACGAAGGCCCGCCGTCCGGGCCTGCCTGCCTTCGGGCGGCGAACCTGGGTCTCGGCTCCATCGATCCGCAACCGGATCCCCGCGGCCTCGGCGTAGGCAAACACGTCCGCCCGGGTCCGAAGTCGCACGCCGGGGTGGTCGGGGACCGCGAAGCCACGCATGGCCAGCAACGGGCGGATCTCCCCGATGGCGCGGGAGATCGTGGAGCGGGCGACGTCGTACAGCGCGGCGAGCGCGGCGTGCGGGAGCCCGGTGCGTAGGTGGACCAGGGTGACGAGCAGGCGGTCGGTGAAGACCAGGTCGTGCTTCGGGCCGGCACCGGCCTCCCGCTGCCGCTCGGCACCACGCCGCTCACGAAGCTCCGACTCGCACCGGGCGAGCCACAGATCGGCCAACTCTTCGACCAAATCGCCGAGATGCGCACGCGAGACGCCGCAGAAGGCAGGATGGGTCAAGGCCGCACGAGCCCACTTCTTAGTCACACTCGAAGAACCCGTGCGGCCACTGCCACGTCACGGCTGCCCGCCGGTGATCAATGGGTGTGGCTCTTCTGCGGGGAACTGTCCGAGCTGGGAACTTCCCTGCAGACGAGCAAACGCAGCCGGCCAAGCACCGGCCCGAGCATCAAGGCCTCAGAAGTCCGCCCACCCACCAGTCGTGCGGCTTGCCATCGTTGGCGATGCTGCGATTGCGCAGTGTCCCTTCGACGGTGAAGCCGAGTTTCTCGGCGACGGCACGCGAGCCGGTGTTCCCGGCCATGGCCCACCACTCGATGCGGTGGACGTCGAGGGTGGCCCAGCCCCAGTCGCACAAGGCCCGAGCGGCCTCCACCGAGTACCCGCGTCCGCGCTGTTCCTTGACCGCCCAGTAACCGAGCTCCCAGACGCCGCGGCTGATGAGGGTCAGGCAGTACGAGCCGACCAGGGCGCCGGTGTCCTTGCGGAACGCGCCGAGGGTGTAGTCCCTGTCCTCGGTCCACTGAGCGGGCAGCTTCTCGCCGACGAGCTCCTCCGCGTCCGCACGCCGGTACGGCACCGGCACCGGGGTGTAGAACTGGATGTCCTCGTCCTGGCAGGCTTCGTACACCGCATCCACGTCGGCAGGTGTGAAGGCCCGCAGCACCAGACGGTCCGTCTCAAGAGTCACTGGATCCATCGCGGCAGTATGACCACCATCAGCAAGCGGCGACCAGCGAATATCCCGACCGAGCACCGCCCACCACAACACCCCCGGGCTGGTCAACGGTCGTCGCAACACCCCAGATCAGCTGCCCCCGAGACGGAGCTACACCCACCAGCGATAGCGGACCGAACCGTAAGCCGGAAGAATGCCGACGCGACGCCCGTATCCGAGTGATCTGTCCGATGCCCGCTGGGAGTTGATCGAGCCGGTCCTTGCGGCCTGGCGCTTCGAGCGCCGGGGCAGGGCCCTGGACTTCGGTCGGCCGCCCGAACACGACCTGCGCGACATCATGGACGCGATCTTGTATCTGGACCGCACCGGCGTTCAGTGGCGCTACCTCCCGCACGACTTCCCGCACTGGAACACGGTCTACGGCTACTTCACAAAGTGGCAGCAGGAAGGCGTGTTCGCACAGCTCAACGGCCTGCTCAGGCAACTCCTCCGGCAGAAGGAAGGACGGGACGCCGAGCCTTCGGCCTGTGTGATCGACGCGCAGAGCGTCAAGACTTCCACCAGCGTCCCCGCCTCCAGCCTGGGCATCGACGCCGGGAAGAAGATCGTCGGACGGAAACGCAGCATCGTGATCGACACGATCGGCCTTCTCCTCGCGGTGCTGGTCACTGCGGCCGGCGTTCAGGACCCCGTCGCCGGCACCCGGCTCCTGGACCAGGTCGCCGCCGAGCACCCCGGGATCCGCAAGGTGTGGGTCGACGGCGGTTACCGCCAGCACCTCGTCGAGCACGCCGCCACCCTCAACATCGACATGGAAATCACCGCCCGCACTCCCGGGACCAGGGGATTCACCCCCATACCGAAGCGGTGGGCGGTGGAGCGGACCTACGGCTGGCTGATGCTCCACCGCCGCCTCGCCCGCGACTACGAAACCCTCCCCGCCCGCTCCGAAGCCATGATCCATATTGCTATGACCGCCCTCATGGCCCACCGCCTCACCGGCGAGAACACCATCTCCTGGCGCGACCCGACAGCACAGACCAAACAGCAGATCCCGGGATAAAACACTGGGAGAAAACGACCTCCTAAGCCCTGAAGGTCACCGGGGCCGGCCTCAAGGCTCCGCCGGGGCCCTCGCGCGCCACCGCGCGAGCGAACCACGGCGGAGCCGCCCTGCCCGGGCCGCCATCACCCCGCGGGCCTCCAGCCGGAACGGGCCAGCTCCTCCATGAACTGCCTGTACGCCGTCCGCACTACTCAGCGCTACACGCCACCTCGCGGAAGCTATACGAGAACAGGGCCGAGATCCCCGCGAGTTCGCTCAAACTGAGGGTCTTTCAGCGCGAACCTGAGGGTGCGGTGCCCTGCTTCTGGGGAATAGACCCGCGGGTTCGGGGTCAACTCGCGGGGTCGGCCTGGCCGTGTCGCCGAGTGGTGTAGATCGTGAGCATCTTTGCGGAGGGTCCCGTACAGCACGCAGCGGCCCATCGGGCACGCTCGGATCCTTGCAGTCGTCAGCCGGATCCCGGGTCATGCCGATCCGGCGCATCACTGCCTGGGATGGAGGAGTGTTGACGGTCGTCGACGCAACGACCTCCGACAGCCCGCGGGTCTCGAAGCCGAAGACCAGGCAGGCCGGCACGGCCGGTCAGGCTTGATCCGTAGCACGCAGGGCTCGCGCCAGCCACTCCAGCTCCTCGGACGCGTCGGGAGACGCATGCTGTCCGCGCACGCGGGCGACGAGCCTGCGATAGCGCTCCGCCCCTGCCTCGATCCCGGCCTCCAGGCACAACAGCACGGCGGCCCGATCGGCGTCGCCGAACAGCTCGGACAGCACTTCGGCCGCTGCCGGTCCCTCAGGAGCGACCCCGCGTTCCCTCACCTCCGCGACCGTCTGCACGACCTGCCTGGCCCACCAAATGGACGCCCCGGGGGCACGACTCTGCCCGGGGACCGGGGTGCTCAGCTCCAGCATGGTGCGCATCCGGGCGCGGAAGCCGGGGTCCCGCACCAGCTCGGCCAGTTCGATCCAGGCGTCGACCTGCTCGGGTGTGGGGTCGTCGGGCAATTCGATGCTGAAGGCGCGCATACGGTCACGCAGGCGCGGGTCGAGGTCGAGACCGCCGAACACCTCCTCCTTGAACCCGTCGATGATCTGCTTGCGTTCGGCGGCGGAAAGCCGCGCCAACCGGTTCATCAGTGCTGTCTCCTCAGCGGTCGAACCACGTTTCGATACGGTGGACAGGACGGCCCGGCTCACCTTGAGGGAGCGGATCTGCGCGTCGAGCGCGGCCACGTGCGCCTCGGCGACCTCAGCGACCGTGGTGCGGCCACTCAAAACGCGGCACACGTCGTCGAGCCCAAGGCCCAGCTCCCGCAGGGTGCGGACCAGCTCGACGCGGGCCACGGACTGGGCGTCGTACAGCCGGTAGCCGCCCGCGGAGCGGGCCACGGGCGGCACCGCTCCCTCGTCCGACCAGAAGCGCAGGGTGCGCACCGAAAGTCCGGTGCGGTGCGCGAGCCGGCCGATGGTGAGCACGTCGGGGCGTTCGTCTTCCATGGGCAAGATCCTGGACCCTCCAGCCGCTGGAGACTCAAGCGGCAGGGCGCGCGAGCCGGTGGATCTTGACGTCCAGGGGCTGTCCGCCGCTTGCCGTGGCGGTCACGCAGGTCCACAGAAGCTCGTGAGGACCCGGCACACGACGGGGCTCAGCGAAGGCGCATCAGTCCTGGCGACACCATCTGCCGTGGATGCGCACTCCCCACGAGAGTCGCCTCCGCGACTGCGCAGCGCAGGGAAAGCAGGAGACATGCCGGGAACCTCGCCGACATCCGGCGAGTTCCCCAGAGCTCTGCTGAGTTCCTTCACCACCACCAGCGCCGACGGCATGCGCGCCTCCTCGCCTTCAACCAGGCCGCAGATTGGTCGGATGGGATGAGAATGCTTCAGGAATTCCGAAGCTACGTCACTGGCTGGCCGACCACGCGAACGAGGGAGAAGCCCCAGGTCAGTGACTCAGGACCTCAGCAGTGGTCACGGGAACTGTGAAGTCGGCCCGGGGCGCGGTGACGTGTCGGCTGGCGGGTCACCGCCGCCGACGTACGCCTTCACGTCGGGGCTAGCGGCGAGGAACTCGCCCACGGCGAAGTCGCCGAGCTCCAGGCCGCACTGACGGCGTGGCGACGCCTGAACTCGACACTCGACCGTCAGGGGGCCCTACTGCCCCCGTGGATCAGCTCTAGGCGGCCAAGTCCGCTGACGAGTGAGATGACCTATACGGGGCCGGCTCGGCAACCGATCCGGCTGACGGGAGGAGGGTCCGGCTGCCATCATCAGTCGATGGAGTACTTCACCCTCACCGCGAACACGGTCGGCCAAGATTCGGCTGCGACCGAGGCCGCTCTCCGGCAGGCCTGGAACGCCTGCGCCGAGGTGGCGTGCCCCAAGTGCCACGTGTCGGCGGGGCAGTACTGCCGAGACCGGGCACGTGGCGCCTGGTGGGTGACCCGCTTCCACCGGCCCCGGCAGGACGCCGCCGCCGTCCCGAGCGTTCTGGGACCGGTCGGCATCCACGGACTCAGCTGGGCCAAGGGCACTGGCGCGTTCACGTGGGATCCTCGCCGGATTCCAGCAGCCCGGTGACGAACAGGCTCCAGACCCGGCCGGATAGCCCTCCACGGTCATGAATCAGTGGGCCGTTGCCACGAAGCGGCGCAGCCTGGCGTGTCCCGGCGGGCCGCAGGTGGGCTTGCCGCCTAGTACTGCAACGGCGTTTGGCGTGACTGGTGGCCAGGTTGGTCGTTGGTCTG
>NZ_JBHWVJ010000129.1:0-15241 GCF_042736725.1 Streptomyces sp. NPDC060028
CGAGATACACGGGTGTCAAACGCCATAGCCTCAAAGATCGACCGGACAGGTCCTAAGCGCCGCCGGCGAGGGCCAGGACGAGCGGGGGCGCGAACCCGATGCCCTCACCTGTGAGCAGGTCCAGTGCCGCTCACGGGTGCGGGTGCGGGCGCCCGAATGCAATTGCCGACCGGCGAGTGCGGCACGGCCACGGTCACCCCGAACTTCCGCCAGAGCGGGCCGTACTGCACCGGCGCCCGCCGTCGGTCGACCGGACCGGCTGAGCGGCGTCGAGGCGTGCCGCTCACGCCGGGGTGTCGCATGCCCGCAGATCGGCCAGGGCCAGCTACGGGTCAGGCGAGGTAGGTGAAGGGGAGCGGATTGGTGAGCTGCCCGCAGGGGGTGGCGGCGTAGACGGAGACGGTCGCTGCCGCGGGCCACTCGGGGGCGACGGCGAGGACGGAGGTGTCGCTGAGCACCACCACGTCTGTGGCCTCCAGGCCGGTGAAGCAGCCGTCCGGTGCCAGGGTGCCGAAGAGCACCCGGGTGTAGGGGGTGAGGTTGGCGCCGGTCAGGGTGACCTGGGTGCCGCCGCTGCGCGGGCCGGCGTCCGGCTGGAGTGCGACGAGCTGCCCCTGCGCGGTCCCCGGGAGGTCGGGGTGGACGGGGAGTGCGCCGGGGGCGCAGTGCGCGGGTCCGGCGGCCTCGGCGCGCGGGGCGGAGTGGACCAGCGGCAGGGTGCACAGGGACAGCGCGGCGAGCAGGAGCGCGGTTCGGCGGCGGGTACGCGTCATGGCGGAGCCTTCCGGCGGAGGGGCGGGACCGGAGGAGCCCGGGCCCGCCCCATCATGGGGAAGTCATACCATGTGAATCCAGAACAAACTGCTGATGTCGCCGTGATTCGGCGGACGCGGACGCGGACGCGGGCACGGCCCGGTCCCTGCTGGTCGGCGCGGCTGGTGTCGGCCGTACGTGGCGGGCCGGAGTCCCCGCCTGCCACCGGCCGTCACCCCGCCGGTCCTGCGGGGCGCCCGTCGCGATCGGCGCGGACGCCCGTGCAGGCGCTCAAGGACGGCCGAAGCTTCGAGAGGGGCGGAAAATACGGTGCGTGCCGGCCGCGGGATCATCACACTCGCGGGTATGAGCGCGAAGATCACCCGTATCAACCCTGACCAGTTGCACGAGACGCCTGGCTACCACCACATCACCGTGGTCGAGGCCGGCCGGACCGCCTACCTGGCCGGACAATGCCCGCTCGATCGCCAGGGGTTGCTCGTCGGCCCGGGTTCCCTCGACATGCAGATCGACCGGGTCGCGGCAAACGCCGTGATCGCTCTGGCTGCGGTCGGCGCCCTGCCGCGGCACGTCGTTCGCTCGGTGATCTACGTGTGCAGTGATGACATCGACGTCCTGGGTGCAGCGTGGCGCCGTCTCACCGGCTCGGTCCTCGGCCCGGCGTTCACCACGGCCAGCACACTCCTGGGCGTCGCACAGCTCGGCTTCGGCGGGCAACTCATCGAGGTGGATCTCATCGCATCACTACCGCAGTGACGCGCCCTGGAGAACGAAGCCGCGGTGTGCGTTGCTCATGCAGTCGGTCTTGCCGTTGCGGGTTCGGGAGATCTCGGCGAATCTCTCGCTGTCGGGCTCGTGGATGCGCCGTCGTAGGCGGGTGAGGGCGTCTCCGCAGGCCGCGGGAGGGTGAGCCGCCCGCCCGGGCAGGCGCTGTTCCAGGCATCCGGATCCTGGAGGGGACGGGTCAAGCAGCGGTACCGCACGAGGTCCGATCGCTCGGCCGGAGTCAGCTTCCTCGGTCCGCCGAAGAAGCTCCGGTCTGGGTCGGGGTCCTCGTCGACAGCGAAATGGTAGGCGGCGTCGGTGAGGTAGTCGCGGCGGAAGCTCGTATTCCACTGCGAGTTGCTGCCCCAGGCCAGCGACCCGTCGAAGGTCTCCCGGTTACGGCGCACGAATACCTCGTGGAGCGGCGACCGGTCCGCGATGCCCTCGACCAGGTGCCGGGCGCCGGCACGCACCGTCACACCGGTGCGGCTGAACAGCATCTCCCCGAACATCAGGCCCGGCCAGACCGTCCCGGTGATCTCGACCGGCGCCTCGGGGTGCTCGTCCTGCTCGACGTGGACGACCTCGTGGAAGAACGGTTCGAATGCGACGTCGCCGATCGGGGCCATGCCGAGCCGGGCGAAGGCAGCCAGGTACTGGTCACGGGTGATCTGCGGCCAGGACTCGGGCTCGTGGATGTCATGCGCCCAGGGGATGTCAGAGCCCGGCGGCAACAGCGGCTGGAACTTGTAGATCAGTGCGTCGCTGACTCGGCTGAGCGCGTACGCCGTCTCCAGGGGGTCGCCGCGCTCGTACCGGGTCCGCTCCCATTCGCCGAAGGCGGCCAGCGGCGCGAGGGCCTCCCGGACGGCGTCGGTGTGCTCGTCCAGCCACGGTTCGACAACCGCGAGGAAGACGTCCGCACCCTGGTGCGCCTCCACGGCGTGGAAGAGTCGGCGGGCGCGCAGGGCGGGGGTCATGCAGTGCAGCGTAGGCAGACCCGCCCGTGCGGTCGACGGGGTTTCCCGCGAGACGGTGTCGGGATGCCGCGGCCGTGGGAAGCGATCTCCCCGGCCGGATCCCCTTCCGCGAGACCTGTCGTGAAGCACGGCTCTCGTCGCTGTGCCCCGACCGCCGGCGGGGCACAGCTTTCCAGCGCTCGTGCGGCTATGCGGACCTGCGACGGAAGGCACGGCGGACCCCGTACACGACCACGAGCAGCACGATGACGATGACCGCGACGATGACGAGCTTCTTGAAGAACCCGCTGCTCTTCTTGCTCTTCTTGCTCTTCTTGCCCTTCTTGTCCCCGGTGGTGGCCCGAACGGGGGACGACACCGGCGCGTGGACACCGGTCACCGAGCCGGCGCCCACTGCAGGGAGACTGCCCGGCATGAACGCCGTCGCCGCAACGGGCGCCTGCCGAGCGGCTGGCACGCTCGCCGCGGCGGTCGCCGCGGGGCCCAGCAGCAGCCCGGCGAGTACGAGGAGCGGCACGAGGGCCAAGGCCGGCGACGCCGATATCGGGAGCGTCCTCGAAATGTGGTGTTGCTTCACTGTTTCCCCTGTCCTGCGTTGTCCTGACCGTGCCCGGTGGAGCCCGGACGGCCGGGGCCTCAGAGCATCGTCGGCGACTTCGGCTGCCCCGGCAAGGACTTCGAGCGCGGCTGAGTGGTACGCGGACCAAGGGCCCGGTCTTGCAAGGCACCCGCCCAAGGGCTGTTACATGGAAGCCGATTGCCCCGCTGTCGAAGCCCGGTACTGCCCCGGGGTAGTACCGAATTCCCGGCTGAAGGCATGTGAGAGGGCGTACGGGGTGCCGTAGCCGACGCGGCGGGCGATGGTGGCCAGAGGGTACGGGGTGTCGCGGAGCAGGGTGGCGGCGAAGGTCAGGCGCCACCAGGTGAGGTACGCCATCGGTGGACGGCCGACCAGGGTGGTGAAGCGGCGGGCCAGGGTGGCGCGGGAGACGCCTGCCTCGGCGGCCAGACGGTCGTTGGTCCACGGGGCGGCAAGGTCCGAGTGCAGGGCCCGTAGGGCCGCGGCCGCCACCGGGTCGCCCAGTACGGTCGGCCAGGTGCCGCTCCCTTGGGCCGCCCAGGACCGGATCATGTAGACGAGGAGGAGGTCCAGCAGGCTGGGCACCGCGATGCAGGCGCCGGGCCTTTGGTTGCCCAGTTCGTGGCCCAGCAGGTCGACCGCGGCGCGCAGTTCGACATGGGCGCCCACTCGGTTCGGCAGGTGGACGACCTTCGGCAGTTCCGCCATGAGCGGGTGTATGCGACTGCGGTCGAGCCGGTACTTGCCGCACAGCATCTCCACGTTGCCGCAGGCGGCTTGGGGCAGCTGCGGCCCGGTGGTACCGGCGAGCCACCGCTCGAACGGCGCCGCCTGGCTCACGGTTGCCGCATCGGCAGGGGCGTCGGCGATCACGTGCCCGGTGCCGTGTGGCAGCAGCACCACGTCGCCCGCGCCGAGCGAGACGGGAGGGCCGCCGTCGGGCAGCAGCCAGCAGCTGCCCTCCAGCACCACGTGGAAGCCCGCACCGTCGTACGGGGCGAGCCGCGTGCACCAGCTCCCGCCCACCCGCACCCGGTTGGAGGAAGGACGCCCGATGCGTATCGCCGAGACTGCGTCACTCACCACGTCCATCGGGCCAGGATACCCGTAGCGTCATGGGTGAGACGGCTGCGTATCTGCATGAGCTCAACAGGCATTGAGCAGCTCATCACCTCCTCCTAGAGTCGAGGGCATGAAGAGCGAGAGCAAGCAGAGCATCGTGCTCGGCGATGTCGAGGTCATCCGAGTCGTCGAGTGGCAAGGGGCGTTCATACCCGCGCGCGGTCTGGTTCCGGAGTCCGGGGCCGAGGTGTGGAAGGGCAACGAGGACTGGCTGGCGCCTGATCACTGGGAGTCGGACAACGACAGGGCGATGGTGGCGCTGCAGACCTGGGTGCTGCGCAGCGGCGGACGGACCGTCCTGGTCGACACCGGCGTCGGCAACGGGCGCGAGCGGCCCGGCTCGGCGCAGTTCCACCACTGGCAGGGCGACTTCCTGGGTGGGCTCGCGCAGGCCGGCGTCCGGCCGCAGGACGTCGACGTAGTGGTCAACACGCATGTCCACGGTGATCACGTCGGTTGGAACACCGTCGGTGTGGACGGAGGGTGGGAGCCGACGTTCCCCAACGCCCAGTACCTCATCCCGGCCGCGGACGACTTCCACTTCGGCCCGGACAACGCGTACGGGAACGGCCTCCGGGAAGACGACCGGCTGATCTACGAAGACAGCATCGCGCCCGTCCACCGGGCCGGGCAGGCTGTCCTGTGGGACGGCACCCACCGCATCGACGAGCACCTCACTCTGGAGTCCGCGCCCGGCCACACGCCCGGGTCATCCGTACTGCGGCTCGCGTCCGGGGGCGACCGGGCGGTCTTCGTCGGTGATCTTCTGCACAGCCCGGTCCAGATCCTCACGCCCACCTGCAACAGCTGCTTCTGCCTGGATGCGGAACAAGCAGTGGCCAGCCGCCGTCGGATCCTCGAACGAGCCGCCGCCGAGAGGGAACTGGTCGTCCCCGCACACTTCGGCGGGGCCGGTGCCGTGGAAGTCCGGCAAGAGGGGGACGGGTTCACCCTGGGGCGGTGGGCTGCCTATGGCACGGAGTAGGTCGCGCCAGCCGCAGCGGCACCCGCCTCACCCGCGGTGAGACGAGGGGGAGGGGTCACCGTCAGGAGCCGGGACGCACCGAACCGCCCACCCCTGGTGTGCGTCCTGAACAGCATGCCCACCGCAATGGCCGCGGTCACCTCACTGACCCGCTACACCCTGCGCGCCGCCGCCCTGCACGACCCCGACCCCGTCTCCGCCCTCTCGACCCTCAACCAGGCGCTCCACGAGCGCTACACCGGCGGCGACCCCCGCTACTGCACCGCCATCCTCGGCGTTCTCGAACCCGACCCCGCCACCGGGCAGGTCACCGTCGGCCTCGCCTCGGGCGGCCACCCGCCGGCCCTGGTCCTTCGTGCCGACGGCACAGCAGATTTCCTGCCCACCCCCGGTGGCCTCCTCGTGGGCATCCTGCCTGCCGCGCCCTTCGTCTCTGCCACGACCGTCCTCGCCCCCGGCGACACCCTCCTGCTCTACACCGACGGCCTCACCGAAGCCCGCACCGGCGAAGGGCGTACGGCTCTGTACGGGGAGGAAGCTCTGCGCGCCTTCGCCGCCGACCAGGCCGGCAAGTCCCCGGACGCGGTCATCGAGGCCCTGACCGGTTTGCTGGACGGCTTCGGTGACGGCCTCGACGACGACACCGCCCTCCTCGCCCTCGGCGTCCCCACGACGATCCCGGCCAACACCCTGCGCCTCCTGCGGGTCGTCGGCTTGGACCAGGTCTTCCGCTTGCACCCCGACACCGAGTCCGCGACCGGGTCCTGACCGCGGTACTGGAGGGGCCCGTCGGGCCCGGTGGGGGATCAGGCCGGGCGGGCTGTGTTCTGGCAGGCCGGGCGGGGGCGGAGCGCGGCCGGGCGGGCCAGGAGACAGGCCAGGGTGCCCAGGAGGAAGCCGTACACGGATACGAGCCCGTGGCCGTTGGCCTGGGTGAACCACATCGCCAGGCCGAGCGCGGGCACACCGGCGGCGAGCAGGGCCTCCTTGCGCTGCGTCTTGCCCCGGCCGCTGCGCAGGACGCGCAGGAGGAGGGCGGCGGCCAGGGTCGCTCCGAGGAAGTAGGTGGCTCCCGAACTGCCCGCGAAGTTGCGGGGGTCGGTGCTGTGGTGGCCGCCCACGCCGAAGACTGCGTCGATGTGCTCGGGCAGGAGGATCCCGGCGAGGAACAGGCTCAGGGTGAGCGGGGCGCCCCAGAACCAGTCGGCCAGGGCGGCGACGGTGGCGAGCGTGGCGATGTTCCAGGCGCCGCCGAACAGGCCGCCGTTCTGCATGAAGACCGAGGTGACGACCCGCCACCAGCCGGACCGGGCCGGGTCGGCGTCGAGGGCGTCCATGGCACCCGGCCAGCACAGTTGGAGCGCTACCCCGGCGAGGGCGAGCCCGGTCAGGGCCAGCGCCGCCCAGGGGACGCGCCGCCCCCGCAGCGTGTCCTCGCCGATCAGGGCCAGTCCGCCCTTGAACATCAAAACCATCAGTGCTGCCGTGGTCACGTTGAACACCACCGCGCCCATCGCCACCACCCCCCTTCGGTCCCGGTCGTGTGCTTCGAGGACGACGGTAGCCCGAACCGCACCATAATTCAAACACCGTTAGAAAATGGGGTTAGGCTGCTCCCATGAAGCTGACGCGAGAGCGGATCATCGACGCGGGCATGGCGGAGTTCGCCGAGTCCGGCTACCACGGCCTGTCGATGCGCAAAGTGGCGCAGCGGCTCGACGCCCAGGCCGGAAGCCTCTACTACCACGTCCCCAACAAGAGCGCCCTGGTCCAGCTCATGGCGGACCGCGTCGCCCGCCAGGCCTACGAAGCGGGCACGACGGCCCTGTCCGAACTCGACCCCGAAGCGGGCTGGCAGGAACGCGTCGAGGCCCAGCTCGTCACCCTCCGGCAGAGCATCCGGCGCCACCCCGGCGGCGCGGTGATGCTGGCCGACAGCCCCAAGGTCCTCAGCACCGGTGCGCTGTCCCTCATGGAACGACTCCTGGAAACCCTGCACGCGGCCGACATCCCCACCGAGCCCAGCGGCATCGGCGCGGACGCACTGCTCAGCCACGCCACCGGATTCGTCCTCCAGGAGCAGAGCGAGTCACCCGCCATCGCCGTCAGCGCCGAGGATGCCGCCGCGCTGCACGCACGGTTCCCCCTGACGGTGGCCGCCGCCTCTGCCTTCACCGAGGACGACAAGTTCGTCCGCAGCGTACGGCTTCTGTGCGCAGGCCTCGCCACGCTCACCGAACCGGCCTCACAGTAGAAAAGGGCCCGTCACGGGCTGGCACTACGGGCCCTCGTACGACGAGAAGAACATGTACATCTGACCGCGCGGGTCCGCGGCTCGCGGCAACCCGCGCAGCCGCCTGCGGGCATCCGTTTAAGGCCCGGGATCCTGGCCACACGAGGAGTCGTACGAGTTTCCCACCTCAGGGAGTGGTCAGCTGTGTCGGGTAACGAGAAGAACCAGGCCAAGTCCGAGCAGGCCAAGGGCAAGCTCAAGGAGACGGCCGGCCGTGCGGTCGGCAATGAACGGCTGACGGCGGAAGGCCGCGCCGAAAAGGCGAAGGGCGATGCCCGGCAGGCCAAGGAGAAGATGAAGGACATCTTCAAGCGCTGACCGGCCAGAGACCCGCACGACCCGCACGACCGGTATCCGCCGCGGTCCCGAACCCCTCATGGGTTCGGGACCGCGGTGCACGTGAACGGGCATGGGTGCGCGTGGGAACGCGCGTGGGAACGCACCTGAACGAGAGAGGGAGGCTCCGTTATGACGTCACCGGGGGAGGACAGGAGCCCGGCCCGGCCCGGCTCCGCACCGGCCGGGCGGGACGTGGTGCTCGCAGTCGGGCTCGTGGGGATCTGCGTCGGCGGCCTGGCCGTCTTCCTGAAAGCCGTCGGGGTGGCTGACGTGGCCGGGGCCGGTGGATCCGTGGTGCCGATCGCCATGGCAGTGCTCATCACGGTCGGGGTGGCGGTGGCCAGGTGGAGCGTGGCACCCGTGCGCCGCCCGACCCCCGTACGCCGCCCGAGTGCGCCGGATGCGTACGCGCACCCGGCGCCGCAGGTGCCCGACGTCGCGGGGGAGGCCCTGGACCACGCCGCGGTCGACGCCGACGGATTCGAGCACACGGTCGCCGCCCTGTGCGCCCGGGACGGCTGCACACCCGTGGAAGTGGTCGGCGGCGCCGGAGACCTGGGCGCCGACGTGGTCGCGACGACCGCGGACGGACTGCGCCTCGTCTTCCAGTGCAAGCACTACGCCGACGGCAACCGCGTCGGCTCACAGGACCTGCAGCGCTTCGGCGGCACCTGTTTCGCCGTCCACGAGGCCGACGTGGCCGTCGTCGTCACCACGAGCTCCTTCACCGCACCAGCCGCCGAATACGCCGCCGCCTGCGGCATCGTCTGCATCGACGGCGAGGCCCTGGCAGCCTGGACCGACCAGACCGCGCCACCGCCCTGGCAGGCGAGCGCACCCGGACCCGACCGCGAACCCGTAGAGCGGACGTCCACCGCCTGAGCCGCCGACTCCACCGCCGTGCATGTACGAGGAGCACCGAAATGACCAACGGAGAGCAGCTGCTCAGCGGCGCGCCGGACCCGGCCGTGGCGGTGGCCGCCGGCAGCCGCACGGCCGACGAACGGATCCGCCGCATACGCCGACGCCTGGAACGGCTCATCGGCATCGCCGCGACCGAGGGCAACGCCCTGCGGCCGCTGCGCAACGGTGACGAGATCTTCGTCGCGATGCTGGACGGCATCGCCTCCGCGCGCCACACCATCGACATGATGACCTTCGTCTACTGGCGGGGCGACATCGCGACACGCTTCGCCGAAGCCCTCTGTGACCGGGCGCGCGCGGGTGTGCGGGTGAGGCTGCTGCTGGACGGCTTCGGCAGCCGCCTCATCGAGCAGGACCTGCTCGAGCGCATGAGCGCCGCCGGGGTCGAGGTCGCCTGGTTCCGCAAGCCGCTGTACCTTTCGCCGCTCAAGCAGAACCACCGCTGCCACCGCAAGGTCCTCGTCGTGGACGAGCAGACCGCTTTCACGGGTGGCGTCGGCATCGCCGAGGAATGGTGCGGCGACGCACGCAACCCCGGCGAATGGCGGGACACGCACGTCGAAGTCCGGGGTCCGGCGGTCGACGGCATCGCCGCGGCGTTCGCGCAGAACTGGGCCGAATGCCACCGGGAGATGTTCGACGACCGCGACCGGTTCGTCAGCCACGAGCCGAGCGGAGACGCCATCGTGCAGGTGGTGCGCGGTTCCGCGAGTTTCGGCTGGCAGGACATGCAGACGCTGATACGCGTCATCCTGGAATCGGCCGAGGAGCGGGTGCGCCTGGCGACCGCCTACTTCGCCCCCGACACGTACTTCATCGACCTGCTCTGCGCCACCGCCCGTCGGGGCGTCGAGGTCGACATCCTGCTGCCGGGCCCGTACACGGACAAGCGGGTGTGCCAGCTGGCCGGTCAGCACCACTACGAGGCACTCACCGACTGCGGCGTGCGCATTTACCAGTACCAGCCGACCATGATGCACGCGAAGATCATGACCATGGACGGGGTCGTCTCCCTGATCGGTTCGACGAACTTCAACCGGCGCTCGCTCGACCACGACGAAGAGGTCATGCTCGCCGTCATGGACGCCGAGTTCACGGCGACCCTCGACGCGCATTACGACGATGACCTCAAGGCCAGCGAGCTGATCCGCCCGGGTCGCTGGAGGCGCCGCTCGCTCGTACAACGTGCGCGCGAAACCGCGGTGCAGCCCATCCGCCGCTACCTGTAGTGCTGTGACCGGCAAGGTTCACCGAGTCGCGGCGCCCGGCACGGCACCTCGCCGTGCGCGGCACCCGGCGGCCGCTCGGCTCCTACGGCTCAAGGCCGCTCCGGAACACCCGCCGGGGGCTCGGGGCGATCGGCCAGGATCTCCGGCTCCAGACCCTGCGCGGGCGTGGTGCGGGTCCGCCCCACATCCGCCCGCCAGGCTTCGAAGGCCAGGGTCGTCGCCGTGACCACGGCCAGACCGAGCAGCCAGCCCCCCACCACATCGCTCACCCAGTGCACGCCGAGCACCACCCGCGTGTAGCCCACGCCCACCACCGAGACCGCCGCGAGCACCCACGCCAGGGGGCGACAGGCCCGGGGAACCACGGGCAGCAGCGCCAGCAGCAGCACCGCGCAGGACGTGGTGGCCGTCATGGCGTGCCCGGACGGGAACGAGAACCCGGGCGCCTGCGCGACGGGCTGCGGCAGATGGGGCCGGGCCCGTTCGACCGCGTTCTTCACCAGCAGGCCGAGCAGGCCGCCGGCCGTCGCCGTGACGGCCGCCCACAGTGCCAGACGTACCGCCCCGCGGACCAGCAGCCACACCACCAGCGCCGCCACCAGCAGACGCATGGTCAGGGGTCCCCACACGACGTGGCTCAGGAAGTCGAGCACCCGCACCCACGCCGGATGCTCCAGGGCGGCCGCGTGGAGCCGCTCGGCCGTGCCCTGGTCCAGCCGGTGCAGGGGCGCCCACTGCGACTCGACCAGCACCAGGGCGAGCGCGAAGGGTACCGACACCAGGGCGGTGGCGGCCACCGTCGTCAGAAGCCGTACGCCGAACCGCGCATCGGGCCCGGAGCGGGCGGAGAGCAGCCGGGCGGCGAAGTGCCGCGGGCGGGCGGGGGTTCGTGCCATGGTCGTGGTGCTTCCTCTCGGGGAGTTGCCGCGGCCCGCCCGTCGGGGCGCGCCGCGCGTCAGACGCCGGGGTCCTCCGTGACCGGTTCGCTCACCCCGGCCCGTACGGCCTCCAGCTGGGCGGCGAAGGCCAGACCCAGGAACAGGGCCATCGAGGTCAGGTAGGACCACAGCAGCAGCGACACGAACGCGCTGAGGGGCCCGTACACGGTGGCGAAGGAGCCGCTGGCGCCGACGTAGAGGCTCAGCCCCCATGTCGCCGCCAGCCACAGCACCAGGTACACCGTGGCGCCGAAGGCCAGCCACGTGTAGCCGGGCTGGGTGCGGCGGGGGGAGAGGCGGAAGATGGCGCTGGTGGCGAGGATGGCCAGCAGCACCCCCACGGGCCAGCGCAGCAGGTCCCACGCGCGGATGGTGCCCGCGCCGAGGTGGTACACCTCCGCCACGGCGCGGCTCAACTCGGCGCCGAGGACGGTGACCGCGAAGCTGAGCCCCAGGGGCAGACCGGCCAGCACGGACATGACCAGGCCCCGGGTGTACTTGTACAGGAACGGCCGGTCGCGTTCCGTTCCGTAGATGCGGTTCGCGCCCCGCTCCACCTGGCACAGGGCGGTGGTCACGTTCACCACGGAGAACAGCAGTCCGAGCCAGAGGGCCACCTGGCTGCCGTCCCCGGAGTGGTGGCGGCTCTGCGCCAGCGCGTCGTCCACCACGTCCTGGCTCGGGCCCCTCGCCAGCCGCCGGATCGTCAGTTCCGCGACGCGCCCGATGTCCTCGGTGTGCAGCGCGCTGGACAGACCGATGACGGCGATGGCCAGCGGGACGATCGACAGGACCGTCTGCAGGGCCAGTGCCCTGGAATGGCTGAAGCCGTCGGCGTACCGGAACCGGATGAAGGAGTCCCGTACGAGACTCCAGCCCCCGTAGCGCTTCAGCGCCGCCAAGGCCTCCTCGGCGGACAACTCCTCGCCCTCCACCTCCAGCTCGGCTTCCACCGCCGCCACGTCGGCGCGTTGCGGTACCCGTGTCGCGGTTCCCATTGCTCTTCACCCCCTGTGCGCGTGTGTTCGGGTGTCCGTATCCGTGGTGGCCGCCGTGGACGCCTCGTCGGCCGGCGCGCGCGGCGGCAGGCAGATCCGCAACGCGCCCGGCTCCACCTCGGCGCTCAGCCGGGTACCGGCGCCGACGACGTCACCGTCGAGCTCGCGCGGCTGGGGCCTGGCGAAGTGGATGTCGACGCGCACGGCGCTGAAGTACTCCAGCGCGCCGCCGGCCACCTTGCCGTACACGCCGCCGGGGCCGGGCACCGCCCGCCCAGGCAGCATGCGCGCCCCGAGGTGCCCCGCCGCCGCGAGCCAGCCGCGGGCGCCGCGCGGGTCCAGCAGCACCACTTCCAGCCGCCCGCTGTCGGGCCGGGCGTCGGGCAGCAGCGGCAGCCCGCCCTGCAGGGTGCCGACGTTTCCGATGACGACCATGCGGGCGCGGCGTTCCCGTACGGGGCCCCCGTCCAGCCGGATCGACAGGCGCATCCGCGGGTCCCCCAGGTGGCGGACGGCGGAGAGGACGTACGCGGCCCAGCCGAGGCGCTCCTTGACCCGCTCCGACGCGTCCCCGACCATCGCGGCGTCGAAACCGCCTCCCGCCATGACGGTGAACCGGGCGGGCTCCAGCCCGTCGCCCCGTACCCGCCCCACGTCGATCCGCGCGATCTCCCCGGACAGGGCGGTCTCCAGCGCCGTGGCCGGATCGGAGGGCAGCCGCAGGTTGCGCGCGAGCAGGTTGCCGGTGCCGCAGGGGACGACCGCGAGCGGAATTCCCGTACCGGCCAGCACGTCGGCGCAGGCGCGTACGGTGCCGTCCCCGCCGCAGACCACCACGAGAGCGGTGTCCGCCTCGGCAATGCGGTCGGCGAGGCCGCCGGCGGCGTGCTCGGCGGACGTCGCCGTCCACGCCTGTTCGGCGTAGCCGTGGCGGCGCAGGACGCCTCGCACCCGCTCGGCCAGTTCCTCGCCGCAGCCGTGCGGGTGACGTACCACCACGGCCCGCCGGGCTCCGCCGTCGCCATCCCGGGTGGCGCGGGCGGACGGAAGCCGGTCCGCCGGGGCCGCATCGGAGGCGCACCGCGCCACCGGCCGGGGCCGCGCCGACAGCAGCAACGCGTGCGCCACGACGAGCAGGGTGCAGGCCCCGTTGAGCAGGCCGCCCACCACGTCGGAGGGGTGGTGCATGCCCCGGTACAACCGGGAGAACGCCACGGCCACCGGGATCAGCAGCAGGGCTGCGATCAGGACGTACCGCACCCACCGCCGCGCGCCGCGCAGGCGGAGTGCCACGAGGACGGCCAGGCCCCCGAACAGGGCCACGGAGGCTCCGACGTGCCCGGAGGGGAAACTGGAGGTGGGCGGGGCGGCGTCCAGGTGGGGCACGTCCGGACGCGGCCGCTCCACCAGGATGGTGACCAGGAGGAAGACCGCCGACTGCGCGGCCACGGCCGCGGCCAGGAACACCGCCTCCCGCAGCAGCCGCCCCCGCGAGAACGCCAGCAGCGCGGCGACGGCGAGGACGGTGAGCGCGACGATGCTCCGGGTGCCGGCCAGCAGGGACAGCCACTCCGAGAACGGGGTGACGGGGCCGCCGCGGTGCGCGGCCAAGGCGCGGTTGACGCCGTCTTCCACCGCCGGCGGCCACTGGTCTGCGAGCGGCCCGGTCACCAGCAGTCCCACGCCCACCAGCAGGGCCGCTTGCACCGGCAACCACAACAGCACGGGCAGGCGGGCGGCTCTCACGGCGGCGCCGTGTTCAAGTCTCATTGACGCCGTGTAACCCGCCGCCGCCCGCTCATGCGCGCTCGGCCGTGTGCGGTTTCGGCGCACCAGGGAGGGTCGTTGCCCCGGCCGGTACAGCACGCCTGCGTTACCGGCGATACCGGCGTTACCGCGGAGCCGTGGGGACGTTGATCCTGCCGGCGGGCAGGGTTGCGTCGAGGCCGCGCGCCGACCCACCCGCGCCGTGCCCACCTCACCTGAACGGGGAAGTTCCATGAGCCGTCGTCTCTTCGCCCTCACCTGTGTCGCAGCCGCAACAGCCGCCGCGGCAGTGATCGCATCGCCGGTGGCGGCGCCGCCGGCCGTCGCCGCCGACGGGCCTGCCTTCCTCGATGCTCGTGAGCTGCCGCCGCAGGCAGGCACGTCCTGGCATGCCGGACCGGTGACCGACGGCACGCCCGACCCCCTCCCGTTCTGCGTCGGCGAGGCGCTGCCGGGCGCCACGTCGCGGCACCGGGCGTTCTGGACGGACGTCGACACCGGCGCCGTCCAGGTGACGGTGGTCGAACGTGACGAGACCGCGGCGAGGTCGCTGGCCGCGCTGTTCGACTCGGCGGTGAAGGGATGCGCCGAGCGTGTCCAACAGCAGGACCCTGAGGTCAAGGCCGAATGGCGTGACTACGGCCGCGTCGGTGCCGAGGACGGCGCGAGCGTCAAGGGCGTGCGTACGACGCATGCGTGGACCGGCTCCGACGTCCACCTCTTCGCGGTGGGCCGGGACGGGCGGACGGTCACCGTGGTGCACTGGGGCCGCATGGGCACCTTCACGGACGCTCCGGTGAGCGCCTTCAAGAAGACGACGCGCACTGCGGTGAACAAGCTGTACGGAGGCTGAGGAAGCGGGGCCCGTAAGGCCGGCGTCGGCGCCCCCGGCCGCGTCGGGTGCCCTCGGCCTAGCCGAGGAACGACAGACGTACCTGACGTTCGGGGTTGTCTCTGTTGGTGTCGACCAGGCAGACGGACTGCCAGGTGCCGAGCCGAAGCCGGCCATCGAGCACGGGCAGGGTGGCGTGTGGGGGGACGAAGGCGGGCAGGACGTGGTCGCGGCCGTGGCCGGGTGATCCGTGGCGGTGCTCCCAGCGGTCGTCGGCGGGCAGCAGGCTCTGCAGGGCGGCCAGGAGGTCGTGGTCGCTGCCCGCGCCCGTCTCGATGACGGCGATGCCGGCGGTGGCGTGGGGGACGAAGAGATTGAGCAGGCCGTCGCGGCCGGCCGCCACCTCGGACAGGAACTGCTCGCACTGGCGGGTCAGGTCGGTGACGGTCTCGGTGTGGCCGGTGGAGACATCGAGGACTCGGGTGGTGAATCGGTCGGACATGGACACCATCCTGGTCCACCGCAGCGGGCGGCGCGCGTATCGGGCAAGCCCGAGCGGGCGCGCGGGCGCGTCTCGTTCGTCTGCGCGGTGCTCTTCCACACCTGCGGCACGGAAGAGCCCGCGCCCCTGACGGGTGCGCGGGCCCTGAGTGCTGCGGGACTAGGCCGTGTTTTAGAACTCGCTGTCGGACCTCGCCTCAGGCGGTGATGATCA
>NZ_JBHWVJ010000130.1:0-14833 GCF_042736725.1 Streptomyces sp. NPDC060028
CGGCGGGGTGGGGCGCCCTTCCCCGCCCCACCCGGCGTTTCGGGGTGGTGTCAGTCCTTGATCTCGCAGATCGTCGCGCCCGCCGTCAGGGAGGCGCCGACCTCGGCCGAGAGGCCGACGATCGTGCCCGAGCGGTGGGCGTTCAGAGGCTGCTCCATCTTCATGGCCTCGAGTACGACGATCAGATCGCCCTCGTTGACCTGCTGGCCCTCCTCGACCGCGACCTTGACGATCGTGCCCTGCATCGGGGACGCGAGGGTGTCGCCGGAGGCGGCCGGGCCGGACTTCTTCGCCGCGCGACGCTTCGGCTTCGCGCCGCCCGCCGCGGCCGTGCGGGCCAGGGTCATGCCCAGCGAGGACGGGAGCGAGACCTCGAGGCGCTTGCCGCCGACCTCGACGACCACCGTCTCGCGGCCCGGCTCGTCCTCGGTGTCGTCCGCGGCCGGGACCACGAACGCCGGGATCTCGTTGACGAACTCGGTCTCGATCCAGCGGGTGAAGACCGTGAACGGGGCGCCGTCCTTCGGTGCGAACGCGGGGTCCGCGACGACCGCACGGTGGAACGGGATGGCCGTGGCCATGCCCTCCACCTCGAACTCGGCCAGCGCGCGCGCCGCCCGCTGCAGGGCCTGCTCGCGCGTGGCACCCGTGATGATCAGCTTGGCGAGCAGGGAGTCCCAGGCCGGGCCGATGACCGAGCCGGACTCGACGCCCGCGTCCAGGCGGACGCCCGGACCCGTCGGCGCGGCGAACTTGGTGACGGTGCCCGGGGCCGGCAGGAAGCCCCGGCCCGGGTCCTCGCCGTTGATGCGGAACTCGATGGAGTGACCGCGCAGGACCGGGTCCCCGTAGCCGAGCTCCTCGCCGTCCGCGATGCGGAACATCTCGCGGACCAGGTCGATGCCGGTGACCTCTTCGGAGACCGGGTGCTCGACCTGCAGACGGGTGTTGACCTCCAGGAAGGAGATCAGGCCGTCGGCGGAGACCAGGAACTCGACCGTGCCGGCGCCGACGTAGCCGGCCTCCTTCAGGATCGCCTTCGAGGCGGCGTACAGCTCGGCGTTCTGAGCCTCGCTCAGGAACGGCGCGGGAGCCTCCTCCACCAGCTTCTGGTGGCGGCGCTGCAGCGAGCAGTCGCGGGTGGAGACGACGACCACGTTGCCGTGGGAGTCGGCCAGGCACTGGGTCTCGACGTGCCGCGGCTTGTCGAGGTAGCGCTCGACGAAGCACTCGCCGCGGCCGAAGGCGGCGACCGCCTCGCGCACGGCGGACTCGTAGAGCTCCGGCACCTCTTCGAGGTTGCGGGCGACCTTCAGGCCGCGACCGCCACCGCCGAAGGCGGCCTTGATCGCGATCGGCAGGCCGTGCTCCTTGGCGAAGTCGACGACCTCGTCCGCCCCGGAGACCGGGTCGGGCGTGCCGGCCACCAGCGGCGCACCGGCGCGCTGCGCGATGTGCCGGGCGGCGACCTTGTCGCCGAGGTCGCGGATGGCCTGCGGCGGCGGGCCGATCCAGGTCAGGCCCGCGTCGATGACGGCCTGCGCGAAGTCCGCGTTCTCGGAGAGGAAGCCGTATCCGGGATGGATGGCGTCCGCACCGGAATCGGCGGCGGCCTGCAGGACCTTGGAGATGTCCAGGTAGCTGGTGGCCGGGGTGTCACCGCCCAACGCGAAAGCTTCGTCGGCCGCGCGGACGTGCAGAGCGTCCCGGTCCGGATCGGCGTAGACGGCTACGCTCGCGATCCCGGCATCCCGGCAGGCCCGAGCAACGCGGACTGCGATTTCGCCACGGTTGGCGATGAGCACCTTGCGCACGATGGCTCCCTCCTTGAAACAAGCTGAGTTTAGGGACAGCCCACACGGCCTTTCGACCCTTCTCCAGAGGTGACCTTGCCCACACGGAGTGTGATTCGAGTCCACCTCGAGCCGAAGAAACCCTTGTGGCGCCCCAGGCCAGGGGGATCCCCGACTGCACAGTAACCCTGTCGTGTGCCCGAGGTCTCTGTGCGGCCGGTCAGCCGCCCCGGGTGATTCTTTGTCGAGTCCCTACGAACGGCCCACGCATTCCTTGCGCGGCCGCTCCACGGGAGGCCTACCGTAACGAAGCTGCCCCGACCCCTTGTCCGCGGGTTTACCCGTTAGTAGCCTCCAGGCGTCGAACAGGCTTGTGCTTGTGGGGGGTGGGGGCGTCGTGGGTGTGGGTGTCGTGCTGCGCAGACTCGTGGCCGCGGTCGCCGGGGTCGTGGTCGCCGCGGAGGCGGTGGTGCTCGTTTTCGTCCACATCGTCCTGGGACGGACCACGCACAATCAGTCGATGTCCATCGCGGGCATGGACCCGGATGTCATGTCCAAGGCAACGTACGCGCTGGGGGCGGGCATGGGCGCCTTCCTCCTGCTCTGTGCCGCCCTCTTGGTCATCGCGGCGATCCGCGACCGGGCCCCCGGCTCCTTCGGGCGCGTCGTGCTCGTCAGCGCCGCCGTGACCCACGGGGTGCTGGGTGCCCTGGCCGTGGGCCTGGTCGGCTGGGGTGCCTTCGCCGTGCTGATGCTGATCCTCTGCCTGCTCGTGCTGACCCTGACGCTCTACGCGGCCAAAAACGGCGGGGACGCGGCCGCGGCCGCCCCGCAGGGGAGTCTCACGCCCACAAGTCCGTGATGGACACGCCCAGTTCCGCCAGCAGGGAGCGCAGCAGCGGCAGTGAGATCCCGATCACGTTGCCGTGGTCCCCGTCGATGCCCTCGATGAACGGCGCCGACAGCCCGTCCAGCGTGAAGGCGCCCGCCACGTGCAGCGGCTCGCCGCTCGCCACGTACGCCGCCACCTCCGCGTCCGTCGGCTCGCCGAAGCGGACCGTCGTGGACGCCGTGGCCGAAACCTGACGCCCGGTCGCCGTGTCGATCACGCAGTGCCCGGTGCGCAGTACGCCGGCCCGCCCGCGCATCGACTTCCAGCGGGCCGTGGCTTCCTCGGAGTCCGCCGGCTTGCCCAGTGCCTCGCCGTCCAGCTCCAGCACCGAGTCGCAGCCGATCACCAGGGCGCCCGCGGCCTCCTCCAGGGCCGCCACGACGCCCGCCTTGGCCTCGGCCAGCGCGAGGGCCAGATCGGCCGGGTTGTCGTGGCTCAGGGTGTCCTCGTCGAAGCCGCTGACGATCACGTGCGGGGCCAGCCCCGCCTGGCGCAGCAGGTTCAGCCGGGCGGGCGAGGCGGAGGCGAGGACGAGGGCGTGGCGCGGTTCGGCAGTCATGCCCGCCATCGTAGGGGTGGAGCTAGAACCCGCCCACGCCCAGGACGTAGACCACCACGAGCATCGCGATGACGACGACGACGGTCATCCGCCGGACCATCGCCTGCGCGTCGCGCATGTCCTTGGGAGGCTCGTCCTTCGGGTCTGACCAGAGCATGCCCCGATCCTGTCCCCGAAGACGGGTGTGGCGCCTGAGTACGGGTACTCAGGCGCCACCGCCACTTCACGCCATCTTCAGCCCTGGCCGGGCCAGTACGTACGGCCCCACGCGCGGGCCCCCGGCTGCGGAAGCGTCCGCCGGGCCACCCGGCCCGGCGCGGACCAGGCATCCGCCACCCGCGGGGCGCCCGACGGCGTGGCCGAGGCCAGCACCGCCGCGCGCGCTTGGACCACCGCCAGTGCGGCGGCCAGCTCCTCGGGGGTCGGATTGCCCTTGACGACCTTGATCACCACAGTGACCTCCTGGAGGGGCTAGAGGGGGATGTTGCCGTGCTTCTTCGGCGGCAGGGACTCCCGCTTGCTGCGCAGCTGCCGCAGCCCCTTCACCACGTGCGCCCGGGTCTCGGACGGCATGACCACCGCGTCGACGTACCCGCGCTCGGCGGCCGTGTACGGGTTCAGCAGCGCGTCCTCGTACTCGCTGATCAGCCGTGCACGCACCTCCTCCACATCATCCGCCCCCGCCGCCGCGTCGGCGATCGTGCGGCGGTGCAGGATGTTCACCGCGCCCTGAGCGCCCATGACGGCGATCTGCGCGGTCGGCCAGGCGAGGTTCAGGTCCGCGCCCAGGTGCTTGGAGCCCATGACGTCGTACGCGCCGCCGAAGGCCTTGCGGGTGATGACGGTGATCAGGGGGACGGTGGCCTCGGCGTACGCGTAGATCAGCTTCGCGCCGCGCCGGATGATTCCGTTGTACTCCTGGTCCGTGCCCGGCAGGAAGCCCGGCACGTCCACGAACGTCAGCACCGGGATGTTGAAGGCGTCGCAGGTCCGCACGAAGCGGGCGGCCTTCTCGGAGGCGTTGATGTCCAGGCAGCCGGCGAACTGCATCGGCTGGTTGGCGACGATGCCGACCGGGTGCCCCTCGACCCGGCCGAAGCCGGTGAGGATGTTCGGGGCGAAGAGCGACTGGGTCTCCAGGAACTCCGCGTCGTCCAGCACGTGCTCGATCACCGTGTGCATGTCGTACGGCTGGTTCGCGCTGTCCGGGATCAGTACGTCGAGCTCGCGGTCGGTGTCGGACACCTCGGTGTCCGCCTCCTCGGGGAAGGCGGGCGGCTCGGAGAGGTTGTTCGAGGGCAGGTACGCCAGCAGGGACTTGACGTACTCGATCGCGTCCTTCTCGTCGCCCGCCATGTGGTGCGCGACGCCGGACGTGCTGTTGTGCGTACGCGCCCCGCCCAGCTCCTCGAAGCCGACGTCCTCGCCGGTGACGGTCTTGATGACGTCGGGGCCGGTGATGAACATGTGCGACGTCTGGTCGACCATGACCGTGAAGTCGGTGATCGCGGGGGAGTACACGGCGCCGCCCGCGCAGGGCCCGACGACCAGGCTGATCTGCGGGATCACGCCGGAGGCGTGGACGTTGCGGCGGAAGATCTCGCCGTACATGCCGAGCGCGCTGACGCCCTCCTGGATGCGGGCGCCGCCGGAGTCGTTGATGCCGATGACCGGGCAGCCGGTCTTCAGCGCGAAGTCCATCACCTTGATGATCTTCTGGCCGTAGACCTCGCCGAGGGCACCGCCGAAGACGGTGAAGTCCTGCGAGAACACGGCGACGCAGCGCCCGTCGACGGTGCCGTAGCCCGTGACGACGCCGTCCCCGTACGGGCGGGTCTTCTCGAGCCCGAAGTTGGTGGACCGGTGCCGGGCGAGCTCGTCCAGCTCGACGAACGAGCCCTCGTCGAGCAGCAGTGCCACCCGCTCACGCGCCGTCAGCTTGCCCTTGGCGTGCTGCTTCTCCACCGCCCGCTCGGAGCCGGCATGGGTGGCTTCATCGATGCGACGCTGCAGATCCGCGATCTTCCCCGCGGTGGTGTGCATGTCGATCGGCTCTGACGGTTGTGACATCGGGGTCGCGGCTCCCTGTGTGGTGTCAACTGCCTGGTCAATTGATTGACTCCGGCTGGCTACTGGTGCGTAGCGTATCGGCGGGCATGGCGCTCGGCAGTGCGGCGTTTGACACACCTACTGTGGGTTGCTTGACCTCGCCACCTTCCCTAAAGGGAGGGGGGTCCCACCCTCGCGGGTGGGGCTTCCTGCTTCGTTGCGGGCCGCCGCGTCCGGGACGGATCCCGACGAGGTCCTGCACCCGCTCCACAGGCAATGACCGCCAGCCCGGCGGCCAGAAGGTTGATCGCTGCGTTGCCGTCCCGGTCGTGGGTCGCCCCGCAGTTCGCGCACGTCCATGCGCGGACGCTCAGCGGCATCCTGTCGGCCCGGGCCCCGCAGGCCGAGCACAGGTGTGTGCTGGGGAACCACCGGTCGACGACGACCAGCCGCCGTCCGTCGATCACGAGCGTTTGGTTTTCGCGCACGAGTCGGGTCGTCAGCTTGTGCAGGTGGTCCCGGCGGCGGTCCGCGATCCGGGCGTGGATGCGCGCCACCCGGATACGGGCCTTGGCCCGGTTCTTGCTGCCCTTTTCCGTCCGCGAGAGCGCCCGCTGGGCACGCGCCAGGCGCCAGAACGCCGTGAATGCGCTTTGGAGGTGCCGCAGCGCCTGCTGGAGAGGGACGCAGGACACTTCGGCCAGATAGGCCAGCTCCTCGGTCTGCTTCCAGGCGGTGAGCATCGCGGAGGTCTGGCCGTAGTTCACCCGCTCCTGACGCGTCCAGGCCTCGGCGCGGGCCGCGAGGGCCAGGTTGTAGACCTTTCGTACGCACCCCAACGTCTTCGACAGCTCCATTGCCTGCGCGTCATCAGGGTAGAAACGGAACCTGAATGACCTCTTTACCGCAGAATTCCCCACAGGGCCGGAAGCTAGGGTCGGGCACGATCCGAAAGCAATCCCGGGTCAAAGGATCACACACGGCGACATAAGGAATCCGATCATGACATCAGAGCCCTCAGCCGGAGCTTCCGCGGGCCGCTGGTCGAGCCTCGACCGGCCGCCGTTGAATGCCGCCTCGCTGCGGCGGGCACTCGTGACCGACGGGGGGCTGTGGACCTCGCTGGAGGTGGTTGCCGCCACCGGGTCGACCAATACCGATCTCGCCGCACGGGCCGCGGAGCTGCCCGAGGGGGCCGTGCTCGTCGCCGAGGAGCAGACCGCCGGGCGCGGGCGGCTCGACCGGAGCTGGGTCGCGCCCGCGCGCTCCGGGCTGTTCTTCTCCGTGCTGCTGAAGCCGGGGCCCGGCGTGCCCGCCGAGCGGTGGGGGTGGCTGACCCTGCTGGCCGGGGTGGCCGTGGCGAACGGGCTGTCGCGGGCCGCCGGGGTGGACACGGCACTCAAGTGGCCCAACGATCTGCTGGTCGGCGTGGAGGGCGAGGAGCGCAAGGTCGGCGGGATCCTCGCCGAGCGGGTCTCCGACGGCGTCGTCATCGGGATCGGGCTGAACGTCACCCTGACCGAGGACGAGCTCCCCGTGGACACCGCCGGGTCCCTCGCGCTGGCCAAGGCCGCCGTCACCGACCGGGACCCGCTGCTCAAGGCCGTACTGCGCTCCCTGGAGCAGGGGTACGGGGACTGGCGCGCGGCTGCCGGGGATCCGGCGGCCAGCGGGCTGCAGGAGACGTACGCGGCGGGCTGCGCCACCCTCGGCAAGCACGTACGGGCCGAGCTGCCCGGCGGCCGCACCCTCACCGGGACGGCCGAAGCGGTGGACACGGACGGACGGCTGGTCGTACGGACGGCGGAGGGGGCGCGGGAGGCCGTCGGGGCAGGGGACGTCGTCCATCTGCGGTCGGTCCGGTAGCCCGGGAAGAGGTCCGGGAGTGGGGAGTGAGCTACGGCACACCTGCCGTATGGTTTAGGCGATCCCGGTCCTCACGGTGATCACCCGGTTGGCCAGGGCAGTGTGCGCACGGAATGGACAGGAGGCGGCTCTTGACCGTCGACGACCCTACGTCCAGCGCGTCCGCCTCCGGACCGGCCGGGCCATCCGGTCCGGGCACCCCGATCGGGCGCGACCAGCACACTCCCCACCACGAGGTGGACCACACGGCCCAGCCGACGGCCGACCCGCTCGCGATCCGGCTGGAGCAGCTGATCCTGGGCGCCGAGCGCCGGTACACGCCCTTCCAGGCGGCCCGTAGCGCCGGCGTCTCGATGGAGCTCGCGTCCCGCTTCTGGCGGGCCATGGGCTTCGCCGACATCGGCCAGGCCAAGGCGCTGACGGAGGCCGACGTACTGGCGCTGCGCCGCCTCGCGGGCCTGGTGGAGGCCGGGCTGCTCAGCGAGCCGATGGCGGTGCAGGTGGCACGCTCCACCGGGCAGACCACGGCGCGCCTCGCGGAGTGGCAGATCGACTCCTTCCTGGAGGGGCTGACGGAGCCCCCGGAGCCGGGGATGACCCGTACGGAGGTCACGTACCCGCTGGTGGAGCTGCTGCTGCCGGAGCTGGAGGAGTTCCTCGTGTACGTGTGGCGGCGCCAGCTGGCGGCCGCCACCGGGCGCGTGGTGCAGGTGGCGGACGACGAGGAGATGGTCGACCGGCGGCTCGCGGTGGGTTTTGCGGACCTGGTGGGCTTCACCCGGCTGACGCGCAGGCTGGAGGAGGAGGAGCTCGGCGAACTGGTCGAGGCCTTCGAGACGACGGCGGCGGACTTGGTCGCGGCGCACGGCGGCCGGCTGATCAAGACGCTGGGTGACGAGGTGCTGTACTGCGCCGACGACGCGGCGACGGCGGCGGAGATCGCGCTGCGGCTGATCGAGACGATGGAGGTCGACCCGCAGATGCCGGAGCTGCGCGTCGGCATCGCCTTCGGCACGGTGACGACCCGGATGGGCGACGTGTTCGGGACCACGGTGAACCTGGCGAGCCGGCTGACGTCCATAGCTCCGAAGGACGCGGTCCTGGTGGACGGGGCGATGGCGAAGGAGCTCGGGCGCACGGGTGCGGCGCCGGTCTCGGAGAAGGAGGCCGAGTCGGAGGAGGGCGGCGGCGGGTACCGCTTCGCGCTCCAGCCGATGTGGCAGCGTCCGGTCCGCGGGCTGGGCGTCGTCGAGCCGTGGTCGCTGACGCGACGGAAGCGGCCGGGCGCCGGGTAGACCCGGGCGGCCTCGCCGGGCCGGGCCTGGGCGGTCTCGCCGGCCCAGGCGGCCTGGGCGGTTTCGTCGGTCTCGCGGCGGCGGGTGTCGTGAGCCCTGGCCGGGCTCGCCCGGTACCGCCTAGGATCCCCCGGGTAACGCTCGTTAACCGGGAGGGCCGCTGTGGTGTCAGAGTCGGAGTTCGTTTCGGTACGCCGGCACGGTGCGGACGGGGTCGTCGAGCTGGTCCTGGACCGCCCGAAGGCGATGAACGCGGTGTCGACGGACATGGCCCGGGCCATCGGGGCGGCCTGCGCCGAGCTGGCCGCCGATCCTTCCGTACGGGTCGTCGTGCTCTCCTCCGCGGCCGAGCGGGCCTTCTGCGTCGGGGCGGACCTCAAGGAGCGCAACTCCTTGTCGGACGCGGAGCTGGTGCGCCAGCGGCCGACCACGCGGGGTGCGTACGGCGGCGTGCTGGAGCTGCCGATGCCGACGATCGCGGCCGTGCACGGCTTCGCGCTGGGCGGCGGCTTCGAGCTGGCGCTGGCCTGCGACGTGATCGTGGCCGACGAGACGGCGGTGGTCGGTCTGCCCGAGGTGTCGGTGGGCGTGATCCCGGGCGGCGGCGGTACGCAGCTGCTGCCGCGCCGGGTGGGCGCGGCCCGCGCGGCCGAGCTGATCTTCACGGCGCGCCGGGTGGAGGCGCCCGAGGCGCTCTCCCTGGGCCTGGTGGACTCGGTGGTGCCCGCCGGCCAGGACACGGCCGAGGCGCTGGCGCTGGCGGCGCGGATGGCGGCGAACTCCCCCGTCGGGCTGCGGGCCGCCAAGCGGGCGCTGCGGCTGGGGCACGGGATGGACCTGGCGGCCGGGCTGGAGATCGAGGACGCGGCCTGGCGGACGGTGGCCTTCTCGGGCGACCGGGCGGAGGGTGTGGCGGCGTTCAACGAGAAGCGCAAGCCGAACTGGCCGGGGCAGTAGTCGGCCAGACCGGCGGCAGTCAGGCAGAGGGCCGGGCCGGGCCGGGGCCGCGCCGGGGCCGCGGGTCTCGCCCTTTGTGATCTTGGTGCCATCGAAAGCCGCGCCAATTGTCACCAAATCGGATAAAACTCCCTAACCTGGGGTGATGGGAGTCGACGGGCGGCTGCGAGCCGTTGTGAGCCTCGCGCAGGCCATGGCGGCCGCGTGCGCGCCGCGGGACAGCGTGCGGGCCGCGGCGCGCGGGGCGCGGCTGGCGATGGACGGGTCGTTCGCCGCCATTTCCGCCTGGGAGCGCGAACGCGGCCGGCTGCGGGTGCTCGTGAACGAGGGCGAGCGCCGGGCCGGCGAGGTGGAATTCCCCGAGGACGAGTCCTACCCCGTCCACGACTTCCCGGAGATCACCGAATTCCTCCACGAGCGCTGGGTCGGCGGCGGCGGGCCGCACGCCTGGGTGGAGAGCGCCGTGGGCGAGCGCCCCGGGCGGCGCGGGGAGGCCCTGCGCCGCCGCGGGCGCGGGAGCTGCGTGGTCGCGCCGATCGTGCTCAGCGGGCGGGCCTGGGGCGAGCTGTACGTCGCCCGTGACGAGGGGCTGGCGGACTTCGACGAGGACGACGCCGAGTTCGCGACCGTGCTGGCGGCCGTCGTCGCCGCCGGGCTCGCGCAGAACGAGCGGCTGGAGGAGGCCCGCCGGCTGGCCTTCACCGATCCGCTGACCGGCCTCGCGAACCGCCGGGCGGTGGACATGCGGCTCGACGAGGCCCTGGAGGAGCACCGGCGGACCGGGGCCGTGGTCAGCCTGGTCGTCTGCGACCTGAACGGCCTCAAGAAGGTCAACGACACCCTCGGCCATGCCATGGGCGACCGGCTGCTGGAGCGGTTCGGGTCCGTGCTGAGCCTGTGCGGGGCCATGCTGCCCGGCGCCCTCGTCGCCCGGCTCGGCGGCGACGAGTTCTGCCTGGTGGGGGTCGGGCCCACCGCCGACGAGGTGGTGCGGGTGACCGAGGAGGTGTGCGTACGGGCCGCCGAGCTGGAGCTGGGGGAGGGGGTGGCCTGCGGGGTTGCCTCGACCGGGGACCCGATCGGCCCGGTGAAGTCCTCCCGGCGGCTGTTCCGGCTCGCGGACGCCGCCCAGTACAAGGCCAAGGCCGCGCGCTCCCCGAAGCCGGTCGTGGCCGGGCGGGACACTGCCGTGGTGCGGCTCGCCGACGCCGCGCAGGAGGCTGCGGGGGAGCGCCGCCGCTTCCGCGGGCGGGCGTAGGCGGTGTGCGGGGTCGGTCGGGACGATGGCTAGTGACATGAAGCGATTCAGTCCGTAGGGTGCTGAATATGGATATGCACACTGTCGTGGTGGGAACGTCCGGGACCACCGCCGAGGACGTCATCGCCGTCGCCCGCGGCAACGCACGCGTCGAACTGTCCGGCGAGGCGCTCGAAGCGCTCACCCACGCCCGCGAGATCGTTGAGGCCCTGGCCGCCAAGCCCGAGCCCGTCTACGGGGTGTCCACCGGGTTCGGCGCCCTCGCCTCCCGGCACATCAGTCCCGAGCTGCGCGCGCAGCTCCAGCGCAACATCGTCCGCTCGCACGCCGCCGGCATGGGCCCGCGCGTCGAGCGCGAGGTCGTGCGCGCCCTGATGTTCCTGCGCCTGAAGACCGTCTGCTCCGGTCACACCGGCGTACGGCCCTCCGTCGCCCAGACCATGGCCGACATGCTCAACGCGGGCATCACCCCCGTCGTGCACGAGTTCGGCTCCCTGGGCTGCTCCGGCGACCTCGCGCCGCTCTCCCACTGCGCCCTCGCGCTCATGGGCGAGGGCGACGCCGAGGGCCCCGACGGGGTCGTCCGGCCCGCCGGCGAGCTGCTCGCCGAGGCCGGCATCAAGGCCGTCGAGCTCCGGGAGAAGGAGGGTCTGGCCCTCCTCAACGGCACCGACGGCATGCTCGGCATGCTGGTCATGGCGCTGGCCGACCTCGGCAAGCTGTACACCGCCGCCGACATCACCGCCGCCCTGACCCTGGAGGCGCTGCTCGGCACCGAGAAGGTGCTCGCCCCCGAACTGCACGCCATAAGGCCGCACCCGGGCCAGAGCGCCTCCGCCGCCAACATGGCCGCCGTCCTGGAGGGCTCCGGACTCGTCCGCCACTTCCAGGAGGAGTCGGCGCCCCGGGTCCAGGACGCGTACTCCGTGCGCTGCGCCCCGCAGGTGGCCGGCGCGGGCCGCGACACCATGGCGCACGCCGCCCTGGTCGCCTCCCGCGAGCTGGCCGCCGCCGTCGACAACCCGGTGGTCCTGCCCGACGGGCGCGTGGAGTCCAACGGCAACTTCCACGGCGCCCCGGTCGCGTACGTGCTGGACTTCCTGGCCATCGCCGCCGCCGACCTCGGCTCCATCGCCGAGCGCCGCACCGACCGGCTGCTCGACCACAACCGCAGCCACGGCCTGCCGCCGTTCCTCGCGGACGACGCCGGTGTGGACTCCGGTCTGATGATCGCCCAGTACACGCAGGCCGCCCTGGTCAGCGAGATGAAGCGGCTCGCCGTGCCGGCCTCCGCCGACTCGATCCCCTCCTCCGCCATGCAGGAGGACCACGTCTCGATGGGGTGGTCGGCCGCGCGCAAGCTGCGTACCGCCGTCGACAACCTGACCCGGATCATCGCCATCGAGATGTACGCGGCCACCCGCGCCATCGAGCTGCGCCACGGGCTGACCCCGGCTCCGGCCAGCCGGGCCGCCATCGCGGCGGCGCGCGCCGGGGGCGTCCAGGGCCCCGGGCCGGATCGTTTCCTCGCGCCTGACCTGGCCGCCGCCGACGCGGTGATCCGTACGGGCGCTCTCGTCGCCGCGGTGGAAGGGGTGACGGGGCCGCTCGCCTAGTGCCGTGGCCGGGAAGGTTTGCCGGGGCGCGGTGTCCGGTGCGGTGCGTCGCAAGGCGGAGGACCGCGTCTCGTACTGGACGTACTTGCGCGGTCCGACAACGCGGCGAGGTGCCGTGCCGGGCGCCGCGACCCGGTGAACCTTTCCGGTCACAGCACTAGCGACGGGGAACGCCGTACGCACGGAAGGGGCCGCGCAGGGACACGATCCCGGCGCGGCCCTCGCCGTATCCGGCCGCCGGCCGGTCGGCGGCGCTCGCGGAGGCGCCCTAGAAGGCGCGCGAGCGGCGTACCGAGAAGGTCACGAACCCGGCGCCCAGGCCCAGGCAGAGCGTGCCGCCGAGCACGTACGGCGTGGTGTCGACGGCGCCGGTGTCGGCGAGCCCGAGGGAGGCCTCGGCGGCCGCGGCCACCTCTGTGACCTCTGTGGTCTGCGTGACCTCGGCGGACCCGGCGTTCTGCCCGCTCAGCCCGGAGGCGGCGGACGCGCCGGAGGCGTCCTTCGCGTGCCCGGGTGCGGTGGCATTGGCCGAGGGCACGAACCACAGGACGGCGAGGAGGGTGGTCGCTCCGAGAGCGGTGAGCATCGATCGACGTGCGGACACGGTGCGATCCCCCTTGTGGCAGCAGCGAATTGGCCCCGTGCGGTGATGCTACGGAAAGGGGCGGGTCGTGGGAAAGTCGGGGGTTCCGCGGGCTTACGCTCCGTCGTATGAACCCTTCTGAGACATCACGTTACGTACGACTTCGAGTGGATTTGGTGCTGGAGGTGCCGGACTCCGCGGCACTCACCGGAGCCGCGCTCGCCCACATCAAGGCCGATGAATTCATGCCGGACGAGGAGCGCGGCCACGCCGAGGCGGCCGTCCGGGAGGACGAGTCGGAGGCCCTGGCCTACCTCGTGGACCCCACCGACCTGGTCGCGGAGATCCCCGGGGTGGAGCTGGCACAGGCCTCCTGGAGCAGTGAGCCCGTGGAATACGACCCCGAGTCGATGGAGTGGGACATCGACGAGGAAGATGGGGACTTCGACGCAGAGACCGACAACGCCTGACCGTGGGGTTGACCACATTCGAACGGGATGTGGAACCGATCCGGGCCGTGAACGCGTTGTCACAACGAGGCAGGGGGGTCTGTCCCCCCTGCCCGGGGAATTACGGGGTTCCGGCAACGATGGAGTGGCGTGTGAGGACGGACAGCAAGCGACGGAGAAGGTCCCTGGTGGCCATGTCCGCCGTGCTCGGTGGCGTACTGATGCTCTCGGCCTGCAACGGCGGCGACCAGCCCAAGGGTAGTGGGGAAGCATCCGCGAAGTCCCAGGCCGACGTCGACGCGGCGGCGGCCAAGGACACGTCCAAGGCCCGAATAACCATCACGCCGAAGGACGGCGCCACCAACGTCGGCCTCAACGACGCGGCGAATGTGGCCGTCAGTGACGGCACGCTCACCCAGGTCGAGCTGAAGACCTCCGAGGGGACGGCCGTTGCGGGCAAGACGGCCGCCGACGGCAAGAGCTGGAAGCCGGACGCCGCGCTCAAGCGCTCCACGAAGTACGCGCTGTCGGCGACGGCGAAGGACGAGGCCGGCCGCGAGGCGCACGAGAACGCCTCCTTCACCACGGTCTCCCCGGAGAACAGCTTCGTCGGCTCGTTCATCCCGGAGGAGGGTCAGACCGTCGGCGTGGGCATGCCGGTCTCGATCACCTTCAACAAGCCGATCAAGGACAAGAAGGCCGTCCAGGCTGCCGTCAACGTCACCTCCAGCAGCGGCCAGGAGGTCGTGGGGCACTGGTTCAGCGCGCAGCGCCTGGACTTCCGCCCGGAGAAGTACTGGACGGCGAACTCCACCGTCACGCTGAAGATGTCGCTGGACGGCGTCCAGGGCGCTCCCGGCGTCCAGGGCGTGCAGAACCGGACCGCCACCTTCAAGATCGGCCGCAGCCAGGTCTCCACGGTGGACGCGAAGACGAAGAAGATGGTCGTCACCCGCGACGGCGCGGTCCTCAAGACCGTCCCGATCTCGGCCGGCTCCCCGGACAACCCGACGTACAACGGTCAGATGGTGATCTCCGAGAAGTTCAAGGAGACCCGGATGAACGGCGCCACCGTCGGCTTCACGGACGACGACGGCAAGGGCGAGTACGACATCAAGGACGTCCCGCACGCGATGCGGCTGTCCAACTCCGGCACCTTCGTCCACGGCAACTACTGGGGATCGGACTCGATCTTCGGCAGCGTCAACACCAGCCACGGGTGCATCGGCCTGAACGACGCCAAGGGCGCGGGCGACCCGGACCAGCCGGCCGCCTGGTTCTTCGACAACTCGCTCATCGGCGACGTGGTCGTGGTGGTCAACTCCCCGGACAAGACCATCAAGCCGGACAACGGCCTCAACGGCTGGAACATGAGCTGGGCGGACTGGAAGGCCGGCTCGGCCGCCTGACGCACGGCGACGACCGAACCCCGGCGGACGGCGGGGAGCCCTGACAGGGGCTCCCCCCCCCGCGGGGTTTTAATTGGGGTGGGGCTATTGAGGAGTAACCCCGCCGT
>NZ_JBHWVJ010000131.1:0-14753 GCF_042736725.1 Streptomyces sp. NPDC060028
GATCCTCGACTCCCTCGCCCGTTTCTGCCGACGAATCTCCGGCGCAGGACACTAGCTTGTCGACCACCGATTCGTCGTGAAGGCTGGTGGCGTTCGGGCCGCCGATGCCGTCTGTGGCGAACGTGAACCTGGCGTCATGGTCGACCTCGGTCATGCGGACGCCCATATCGTCGCAGAAGCTGGTCTGGCGGCCCCGCCACAAGGTGCCGGTGAGGATGAGTTCCACCGGTCGCTCGCCCGCCGAGCCACTGCGGGCGGCCTCCGGGGGGCTGGAATTCTTCACGTGCTGAACCAACACCGCCTTCACCGATCCCGAGTACCTCATTCGCCGGCTGCGACACGGGCTCCGCCAGATCCAGTACCGCAGCGATATCATCGACGGATGCCTCACCGGGACCGGACTCACACTGCCGACACCACGCCTACAACCTCCTTACGTTGTTGGTGGGTTGATTCCGCTCACTCGTAGGATCGGAAGGCCCTGGGGCACTGGGTGTGGCTGTCAAGCTCATGCCGCACGTGTGGCTTCTACTGATTGGCCGCCCGGTGCCCCGCGACGACTCGGCCACTGATTGGGATGCGCGCGAAGATCGCTTGGTAAGGACACGCTGGCGAGGTCGTCTGCTGGGACCAGTACCGGACCGACTTCGGAGGTG
The DNA here is from genome assembly GCF_042736725.1 of Streptomyces sp. NPDC060028. NCBI lineage: Bacteria > Bacillati > Actinomycetota > Actinomycetes > Kitasatosporales > Streptomycetaceae > Streptomyces > Streptomyces sp. NPDC060028. The sequence continues at coordinate 657 of NZ_JBHWVJ010000131.1, forward strand.
ACCGTGCCCGAACTGTGGGCCGGAACGGATGCGGGCAAAGCCGAGCACCACTGCACGGTGATCGACACCGACGGGAAGCGAAGGCTCTCGAGGCGGGTCGCCAACGACGAGAACGCGTTGCTCCAGCTGATCGCAGATGTTCTCGCGCTGAGCGAGGGCGAACCGGTGACCTGGGCGATTGACCTCAACGCCGGCGGGGCCGCGCTGATGATCGCTCTTCTCACCGACAATGGGCAGAGTTCTCTATATCCCAGGCCGCACCGTCCACCACGCCGCCGGGGCTTATCGGGGCGACGGGAAAACGGACGCGAAGGACGCGTTCGTCATTGCGGACCAGGCCCGCATGCGCCGCGATCTCCAGAGCATGCACCGTGGTGACGACATCGCGGTCGACCTGCGCATCCTCACGTCGCGCCGCCTGGACCTGGCCGCCGACCGCACGAGGGCGATCAACCGGCTGCGGGCCCAGATGCTGGAGTACTTCCCGGCCTTGGAGCGAGCCTTCGACTACAGCACCTCCAAGGGCTCACTGGTGCTGCTGACCGGCTATCAGACTCCCGGCGCTCTGCGGCGGATCGGCAGGAACCGGCTCGCGGTCTGGCTGAAGAACCGCAAGGTCCGCAGCTTCAACCTCGCCGCGGCTACCGCGGTCGAGGCCGCCGAGGCCCAGCACACTGCTGTTCCGGGGGAGAAGCTGGCCGCCGCCGTGGTGGCCAAGCTGGCCAGGGAGGTGATGGTCCTCGATGAGGAGATCGCTGAGACCGACGCCCTGATCGAGGGCCGGTTTCGCGACCACCCGCACGCCGAGGCCATTTTGAGCATGCCCGGCATCGGCCCCGTCCTCGGCGCCGAGTTCATCGCCCATACCGGCGGCGACATGAGCATCTACGGCAGTTCCGACCGGCTCGCCGGCGTCGCGGGTCTGGCTCCCGTCCCGAAGGACTCGGGACGGATCAGCGGCAACATGCGCCGACCGCGACGCTACTGCCGGCGTCTGCTGCGGGTCTTCTACATGTCCTCAATGGTCGCGGCCCGATGCTGCCCCACCTCGAAGACCTTCTACGAACGCAAGAGAGCCGAGGGGAAGAACCACAAGCAGGCCATCATCGCGCTCGCGCGCCGTCGTCTGAACGTCCTGTGGGCCCTCATACGCGACGGCCGAACCTTCGAAATCACCGCACCACAGAGCCCGATCCCACTGAGCTAACACGCTCACAGCGAGTCACCAACCCAGCTTGACAACCCCATTGGGAATCAGTAGCCGCGCAACCCCACCTGTGCGCGGCCGAGGAGTTCGTTCGATGGTCGGCGGCCGACGGAGCGGCAGCCCGCCGCGCAGACGTCCCCGCGCTCGGCGGACCCCCGGCCAACTGACCCTGAGTCCCGCGCAGGACACTGTCCTGGTGAACACTCGACGCGTCTTGGGCACAGGCCCCCGCGCCTCCGCTGCCTCCGCCTGATCCCGCAGGGCCCGCCTCGCCGCCGAGGGCACCGCACCGTCTCCCCCCGCAGAGTCCGAGCCCGAGGCCGTACCCGGCCGCCGCACTCTCGGGAATGGCCCCGCGCATCACTGACGGCAAGTAGTGGCCCACCTCTTGAACGGTAGCCGACGTGTAACCCCGGCCCCTGACAGCCTCTTCTCCCAGGCTGTGCTTGTGCGCGGGCCACTCAGGGCCCTACAGCCGAGCGAACTTCCGAGTGAAGGCGACCCGGTGGTACTGCCTGCCCCAGGAATCCCGAGCACCGGGCCTCAAGTCGACCTACGCGGGCAAGCCGCGCGAGGAGAGTCACGCAGGTCGATACAGCTCCGGGACCGAAACCGCCCGACCCGGGCGGGCACGCGGGGGCAAACCCACCCGCCGGTGGGACAGCTCCCACTCGGGGAACCGCCCCACCGGCGTCTGAGGAGAACCGACGCCCCCGGCAGCACCGGATCCTGTTGCTGCGCGCTTCCGTGCCGGACCGTAAACCCGCCAGTACCCCGGCCCTATCTCCCGCGCCCCCGCACGACGCAGCCGCGCGTACCCGCTGACTCGCCCAGCCGTACGCCGGCGACCCGTTCAACCAACCCACCAAGGAGCTTCACCAACCCGGAAACCGTGGCCGGCACGCGGCCGGGGTGTGCGTCACCGGCGTGACGGGTAAGGAGGCGTCAGTACGGCGGTGGGAGGGGGAAATCGGCGTGGATCCCGTTACTGTGATCGCCAGCATGGCCGGGAGGCTCGCAGGCCAGATGCTGTTGACCAAGCTCAAGGAGTGGCGGCGACCGGAGGTCGTCGAACTTCGCAAGATCACCGAACGGGTGCTGCACGAGGCCCTCACGGAGCTCCTGATCGGAGAAGGAGCGGCGTCCGGCGAGCGGGTCGATCTCGTGGACCGCGCCCAACACGTGGAGTCGGCGCTGAGTCCCGTCTTCGCGCGCAAGGACGTGGCCGAGCGCCTGCTCGATGCCGCACTGGCCGGGACGGCTCCCGCGTTCGACGACCTGGTAGCTCTCCTCCAGGACCAGGGCACGGACCTCCGCTCGCTCGGATTCGATCTGAACGACTTCCTCGGTGACGTCACGGACCGGCTGCGCACGCAAGTAGTGGCTGCGGTGAAGCGGTCCAGCAGCGCCCTCTTCCACCACGTCGTGATCGGAACGCTCGAGAGCCGGCTGCCGCAGGTATCGGCTGAGGAACGGATGATCGGGCTGGCACTGCCTCCCCCGCGGCACTTCGTCGGCCGAGACGCCGACGGCGCCCACCTGCGCGCGCGCCTGATCCCGCCGTCCGACGGGGACACCCCACGCCTCCAAGTTGTGACGGCCGTCCAGGGCCTGCCCGGCGTAGGCAAGAGCACCATGGCGGCCCACCTGGCGCACGACGAGGAGATGGGCCGGGCCTTCCCGCACGGCATCCTCTGGGCCAACCTCGGGCTGGGGGCGAAGGAGCAGACCCGAGCCGAACTCGCCCGGTGGGTGCGAGCGCTGGACCAAGAGCCGGATCCGGCCTGGCCCGCCACTTACCTCTCGTCGCGGTTGGCCGCGGTACTGCGCCATCGCCGCATGCTGCTCATCGTCGACGACGTCTTCGCAGCGGCCGAGGCCGCCCCATTCCTGGTGGGCGGCCGACACTGTGCCCACGTGGTGACCACCCGCCAGCCAGCCGTGGCCGCTGCCGTGGCTTCCGGACGGCACCAGGTGTACCCCCTGAAGGTGCTGACCCCGCAGGCCTCCTTCACGCTGATCGAACTACAGGCTCCGGAGGTCGCCGCCTCCCATCCCGAAGCCGTGCGCGCACTCGTCGAACGGCTCGACGGGCTGCCGCTCGCACTCAACGTCGCCGCCACCCTACTCGCGGCCCACCTCGAATCAGGGCTGTCCGTCCAGTCGCTCATCGCCGCCCTCGGGCGAGACGCCCAGCTGCTGTCAGAGGCCCCGCCACCGGACCTGGCCGGCCTGGTCGACGACACCAGCCCCACCGTCGCCGCCGTCTTTTCCCGCAGCGTGTCCGTCCTCGATCCCGTGAATCGGCTGCGCTTCGCCTACCTCGGCTCCTTCGACGGCAAACCCCGCATCTTCACCCTGGACCAGGCGGCCCGCGAATGGGCCGCCATTCCGGCGCCAGACATCGGCACCGACAAGCCTCGGCCCGAGGAGACGGTGCACAAGCTGGTTACGCGCGGACTCCTGGAGACGGTGGGTCCCGAGACCTACCGGCTGCACGCAGTCCTGGCGCTCTACGCGCGCTGGCTGCTGGGGAACCTCGGAAACCTCTGAGCGGGAGGCCCTGTGAGCTTCGACCACGTGTACAACAGCAGGATCACTCAGGCCGAAGTGCGGGTCGAGGAATTCGTCGAGCTGTCGCACTCACTCGTCGCGGACGGCGGCCAGGACACGGCGCGGCTGGACGAACTGGTACTGCCGCGGCTGCTCCAGGCGTATCCCTGGCTCATCGAGCACGCCGCGAGCGATGACCGGGCGGCCCGGCTCTGCATCCTGTTGGCCGTCGGCCCACCACTGGTGGTCTGGACCGTACGGCAGTCCCCCGAGCACCGGCTGGAGTTGCTCGACACCGCGTTGCAGGCCGCGAACCGGCTCGGCGCCGGCAGCTTCGTCCCGGTGCTGGAAGGCTCGCTCGGCGATGCCTACTGCGACCGCGAGGACTACGTACGGGCCGTCGCGCACTTCGAGTTCTCGCTGGCACTCAGCGAGGACGACACCACGGCCCGTGCGCAGAATTTCGCCGGGCTCGGTTTCGCCTACGCGATGATCGGACACGAGAGCGACGCGCGCCCGCTGCTGGCCCGGGCGCTGGAGTTGTGCGTGGAGACGGCCGACAAGCCGGGACAGTTGACCACCCTGCTCTACAGCTGCCGGGCCCATCTCCTGTGGGGTGAGGTAGACGAGGCCGTTGAGGCCCTGGAGCGGTGCCTGCGCATGGTCCCCGTACCCGCCGTACGGGACAAGGTCGCGTTCCGGGCCGGGCTGGAGGCCCTGTGCCGGGCAGGCCGGGGCAAAGACGCCATGGATGTCGTCGCCACCCGGCTCCGGGGAGCGCAGCTGGACGGCCGCGACGCCGAGCTGGCCGGGGCCCTGGTCGTGCGGGCCGGCGTAAGGGCCCTGCTCGACGACGTGCAGGCGGCCGGCGCCGACCTCGACCGGGCCAGGGCGCTGGCGGAAGCCGGCGGCGACATAGCCGTTCTGCACGACGTATTGGCCCTGCTCGGCCGGGTGCGCAGTGCCGCGGACCGGCACGAGGAGGCGCTGCGGATCCTGCGGGCACGGCTGGAAATCGCGGCCGGCTGGGGAGCGCGCCGGCGCTGGCAGGCGCTGACTGACGTGGCCGTGGCGGCAACCGCGGCCGGGGGCACAGCTACCGCCCTCGAATACCACCGCCGGGCCCTCGAGCTGGCCGAGGCGGACAAGCACCAGGTGACGGTGGTCGGGGAGAAACGCTTCGAGGCGCACCCCATGCTCGCGGGGGCCGGACCGGTCCTCCTGAACCGCCCCCTGCACGACGACTACGCCCTGCGGCAGTCCCGGGCGGCGCTCGCCGAGCTGGAGGTCCGCTCAGGCGGGGGCACGGACGCCCAGGCCTGGGACCGCTTCGAGGAGGTCGTGGAATCCTGCCTCGACGGCGGATTCTTCGGCGGCTCACGCAGCCCGCGGCACCACGAGCAGCTGCTGGACCTCGCCGGTACGGCGGCCTTCGACCTCGGGTGCTTCGAGCGGACCCGGGACTACCAGGGCCGGCGGGCGCAATCGCTGCGGGGACGCGACGACCGCAGGGGTCTCGCCCACGCCTTGGGCGAATGTGCCGACGCGCACCAGCGGGAGGGCGATGACGCAGCGGCCGGCCGGCTGTACGAGGAGGTCGCAGCCCTGGACCGGGCCATCGGTGACCATGCCGACGAGGTGCGCGCACTCGGCAACGCCGCCTATTGCGCAGCCGAACTCGGAGACGGGAAGAGGGCGCTGCGGCTGATCCGGAGCGCGTCGGATCTGGCGGCCTGCCACGACCACCGCGCGTCCCGGCTGATCACCCTGGTCAACAGGGGAACGATGTCGTTCCCTGACGTGCCGAAGGAAGGCTTCGACGCCTGGGTCTCCGCCGAGGCACTGGCGGTCGAACTCGAAGACGCCGACGCGCTGGCCCTCCTACGCGAGCGGCTGTCCGAGGTGGACCCGGACCCGGTGCCGGAGGTCCGCGGGTCGTGTCTGCACTTCAACGCCGAAGGGTGTCGGCTCGCCGACGAAGGGCGGCTGGAAGAGGCACTGGAGAACCTGACGACGGCCGTGCACTGGTCCGCGTTCTGCCGCGGCGACACCGCCCTGCGCACGGTGTGCCTCCTCAACCGGGGCCGGGTGGCGCGCCGGCACGACCCGGTGCTCGCCGCGGTGTCGTTCGCCGACGCGGCCACCCACGCCGCCGTCCACGACCAGTCGGAATCGCTCGTCGACGCCCTCAGGTCGCTGGGGACCGTACTCGGCCACGACATCGGCGATCAGGCCGCCGCCGTCTCGGTGCTGCGCCGACTGCACGCGCGACACACTCCGTACGACTCCTTGGACGGGCTGCGCGGCCTGATCGAACTGTGCGGCTTCGAACTCGACTCCGGAACCGTCGGCGACACGGTCCTGGAGGATCATCTGGAAGAGGCTCTGAACGCCGCCCTGTTGGCCCGCCTCCCCTCGGAGGAGGCGGTGGTCCTGTCCTACCGGGGGGCCCTCCACGAGCGGCGCGGCCGCCTGGGCGAGGCCGAGGCCCACTACCGCAGGGTGTTGCACCTGCGGTCCCACCACGGTCTCGGGGATCTGGAGGAGGCGCACGAACGCGTGGACCGGGTGGCGCGACGGCAGCGTGCGGACTGAGCGGCAGGCTCTGGCGCGTGGATCCGATGCGGTCGTCTCGCCGAGCAGTTGGAAGAGGCACTGGCGCGCGCACAGACCGCGGAGGCCCGCGTCGCCGAGCAGGACGAGAGCCTGCGCCATGCGCAGGACTACATCCACCAGGCGGAGGCCGAACTCGCCCAGCAACGCGAGCAGGCCCGCCAACTGCAGCAGGAAGTCGGCGTCCTGCGCGAGCAGAACCGCCGCCTTGTCGAGGAACGGCATCACGTTCCCCGCACGTCAACGCAGGACTTCGAGGCCACCCTGGCGGCCGGCCGCAGGCCGTAACTCGCAAACAAGGCCAGCGGGCCCATTCCCCCAGCGCGCCGCGTTGTGTGCTCTGCTGCACGCCAGACACGGCGCGACGGACACCAGACGGGCAGCACCGTGAGACCACACGCCTGGTACGCGGAGGCACGCCAAGGGCGGCTGCAAGCTCGGGCCGCAAGAGCCGAGACCGCAGGGCTTCCGGCCCCGCCCTTGGCGCCCGGTGTGGTGGATGGTCTGCAATGCGATGCGCAATGGTGTTGGGCAGTTGGGGTACGTGTGGGCCTGAGGCGATCCCCGTGGTGTGGACACACCTGACAATGGATCTTGTTGATCCTGGAAGGTGTAGATCCACGTGGCACGGCCATCGAAGTACAGTGCGGAGTTCCGGTCCGACGCGATCGCGTTGTGGCGGGCTTCGGCAGGCAGGCGGACGTTCAGGGACGTCGCGGCCGATCTGAACGTCAACCCCGAGACGCTGCGGACCTGGGGCCGTGACGCCGAAGATCGTCCGGTCGCCTCCGGCGCCTCGCAGGGCACCGAGGAGGAGCTGGCCCGGCTGCGGGCGGAGAACGCCAGGCTGGCCAAGGCGGAGAAGGAATGGCAGCTCGAGCGGGAGATCCTGCGCCGGGCAGCCGCGTATTTCGCGCGGGAGATGAAGTGAGGACCGCCGCTTGGGACTTCGTCTCCGCCCACGCCGAGATGTTCGGCATCAAGCGGATATGCCGGGTGCTGGAAGTCTCCCGCTCGGGCTACTACCGGTGGATCGCCGGCGCCCAGGCGCGGGCGGAGCGGCAGGGAGCCGAGGACGCCCTGGTCGAGGAGATCCGCGAAATCCATGCCGAACACCGCGAGAACTACGGCGTGCTTCGAGTCCATGCCGAACTGCGAGGTTTCGGCCACACGGTCAACCGCAAACGGGTGGCCAGGCTGATACGCAAGCACGGCATCGTCGGCCGCCACCTGCGGAAGAAGAAGCGGACCACGGTCCCGGACCGCCTCGCGCCGCCGGTGCCCGACCTGGTCCAGCGGGAATTCACCGCCGGCGTGCTGGACGAGAAGTGGTGCGGCGACATCACATACGTGCAGGTCGGAGCCGCGTGGCTCTACCTCGCTTGCGTCATCGACATCCGGTCGCGCCGAGTCCTCGGCTGGTCGATGGCCCCGCACATGCGGGCCCAGCTCGTCGTCGACGCGCTCCAGGCCGCGGTCGCGGCCCGCGGCGGCAACGTCGCCGGAGTGATCTTCCACGCGGACCGCGGATCGCACTATACGTCCGCCGCGTTCGCCCAGGTCTGCGACCGGCATGGCATCCGCAGGAGCATGGGCAGGGTCGACTCGAGTTACGACAACGCCCTGGCCGAGAGCTTCTGGCAGGGACTGAAGCGAGAAACGATGCACGGGAGGCTGTTCTCGACGATGCAGCAGGCGAGGCTGGAGATCTTCCAGTGGCTCACCTACTACAACGCCCGCCGACGCCACAGCGCGCTCGCCTACCTCTCCCCGATGGAGTTCGAACAGCACCACCACAGGACAGCTAAACTCTCACTCGCAGCATGAACCCCTGTGTCCACACTCCGGGGGTCACCTCACCCCGCCGCCATCACCCGATCAGTGGCCACGCTGAAAGAGCTCACTGAGCCGGAAAACGACGCGCCGCACGTGGCGAGGACGAGTTTGTCAACTGCGCCGGCGTACCGGGGTGGTCGCGGCCCTGGGTGGCGATCTTCTTGATGCAGTCGCCGAGCGGGGTGCTGTCGGCGAACGGCGTCTCCAACGGCAGGCTGGCGAAGGGGAAGACTGCCGAGTACGCGTGCGAGCGCGGCGCTGGCGCCAGGATCCGGGTGTGCCACATCGCGGTGACGCCGTCGCCGCTGGTCGCGGGGCGGTGGCGGTGCCGGCAGCGCGCCTTGTCCTCGACGGCGAGCAGCAGCCGCCACGGCAGCTCGAGCGTGCTGGCCTTTCCCTGCTCGCGTGGCGTGCCGGCCAGCTCCAGCTCGTTCGCCGCGGCGAGTATGCCCTCGACGAACAGGGGCATGACGCGACCGGGCGGCACGATGAAGTGCAGGCTGGACGGCCCTGCCGGTCGCCCTTGCATCGAGGGCGAGCCGACCACGCTCTCCGCGATGTGTTGCGGCGCGGGTCGACGATCAGGCGGCCTTCGCCTGTGGCGACCCATTCCGTGACCCCGGCCGGTGCTGGTCCGTTCCTGGAGGCGCGTCGAGCGGATCGTCAGCGACACGAGATCGCTCGGGCGCAAGACCGAGTACCGCTCCGTGGCAGCCATGTCAGACGCTCCTAGCTATTCCGAGGCGGCGGTGGCGTAGGAGCTCGCGGGCTCCGGGACTTGCGAGCGATGCAGCACGCCGAGCTGCGCCAAGCGCCAGACTGGCTCCGGCGGCGAGCCGTCCTGCCAGAACTGGACCGGGACGGCCGTCTCCGGGTCCGAGGCCTCCAGGGCCAGGAAGAACTGATAGAGGTCGACCCCCTGGTACTGCCCACTGGGCGCCCCGCCGATGATCTCGACCAGGGCCATGTGCAGGTGGGGGGGCACCCCGGTGCGCTGGTGCACGGTACCCAGGAAGTCGCCGCGCGATACCCGTGCCCCGACGAAGACCGAGCCTGGCACGTCGGTCAGGTGGGTGTAGAAGGCGCCCATCATGTCGTTCCCGGAACGCATGAAGATCTCGGCTCCGTACACCTTCTGCGTGTCCTGCGCCGGATCGTGCGGCTTGAATTTGGTGACGTGTCCGTCGAACGAGGCGTACACCGGCGTGCCCTGGGTGCCGCCGATGTCCATCCCATAGCGGATGTACCAGTTCGAGCCGACATGGCCGCCCTGGCCGGGGCCGCCGTGGCCCTGGGTGAATCCCGAGGGGTCGACCGGGGCCGAGACATCGATCGTGAAGGCGCTGCCAGCCCGCACGAGGGCGCGGGGGCGACCGACGTTCCACCCGCCTCCCGGTAGCAGGTCCGAGATCTCGACAGGGATCTCGTCGGAGTTCCACGTCAGGCTCGCGCCGGGGGTGGCGCCCTCGACCTCCTGGATCTTGTTCTGCATGACTGCCATCTGGGAGTCGTCGAGGTCGCCGACCGTGGTCGACACCGAGATACCCAGGGCTGCCGCCACGGAGTTCGCATAGGCGACCGGATTGTTTCCGTCGGACTCGGGCGCGTACTTCTTGAACGCCTCGAGAATAGACAGGTTCTTGTAGAGGTTGCTCCGCAGGAGCTTGGCAATCGCGTACCAGCCGTCGGCCCACGTCGGGAAGATCAGGAAGTTGTGCCAGTTGAACTTGCCTGGATACTGTCCGAAATCGGGGCCGCCGGGTCGCCCGGTGATGTTACCGGGATTGTTGTTCAGCCAGGCGAAGCTGCCCTCGTAGTTACGCATGTGCGGTCGTCCGCGAGCGATCTCATCCGCATGGACGACGAAGTTGTAGATCTCCTTGCCGTGTCCTTGGTAGTCGTTCGGGTCACTCGGATTCGAGCCTGGGAACCAATCCGCTCGCGGGATGTTCAGGTCGAAGGAGATCTTGTGGTTCCAGTACCACACGTGGTCGCCGAGCTCGAGTGCCATTCCTGCCTCCAGTGCGAGATGCAAGTTTTTTGTTGAGTTGCGAAGAGAGAACAAAATTCGCGGACAGGAAGAAACGTCCTGCCGCCTCGGGCGAGTTGAACTCCACCAGCTGCTCCGACGCTCCAGGTCCGAGCAGAGCCGCTGCCGTCAGCAGCCTGCCGTTGGCCTGGAGGTCCTCGTCGAAGTGGTAGCGGTAACTCTTCGAAAGCTCCTTGTCGGGTGCCTTCCGTGGTGATCGTCCCTTTTGTGCGGGTAGCGGTCGCGAGTCGCCGGGATCCGCCGCCCTGCCGAGCCGGTCGATGACGAGGGCGCCTCCCCGAGTGAAGCGGCCGAGGAGGCGCCGTGTCCGACGGGTCAGCCTTCGGGCTGGAGGGAAGGCTGCCGATCGCGCCACCAGCCCCAGACGGTGATGCGGTTGAGTCCCCGCTTGCGCCGGCGGCAGCTCCCGCATTCGTGCATGCGGACCCGGCGTGTCAGTGCGGAAATTACGTCACCGAGACCGACGGCTTTCTTCCCGCCGTGAATCGTGCCGAGAGAGGGGATCTGGGCCTCGAGGCTTTCCCACGTGACCGGCACACCCGGAACGGGCTCGATGCGGCTCCGCTCCGCCTTGCCCAGGGTAGTGACGTCGGGGTGGGAGAGGAGCCTTTCAGCGGCTTCCTCGTCGGCGATTCCGACATAGGCGGTGCCGTCGACGGGAAGAACAAGGGCGTTCGGCGCATCGTATTTCAGCACCGGCTGCCCACCGTTTTCCGTACGCTCCGCGAGCGGAACGTTCAGCCAGTAAATGGCGGATTTCACGTCGGTTGCCCCCCGTCTCACCGGTCGCAGCAACCGACGGCCCACCGGCAGAACCAGCCGCAGTCGCACGCCACACAGGCCGCGCAACGCAGGGCGCAGCCGCCGCAGCTGATCGCGACACAGGCCGCGACGGCGGGCAGTGCGCCCGCCGCCAGACAGGCGGTAAGGGCGGCCAGACACGTGCCGCCGCAGCCGCCGAGGCAGCCCCGGAACGCGTCCCAGATGCCGTCCGCGTCGATGAGGCCGCGGTGCGGGTCCAAGGCGTACTCCTTGGCGGTCGCCCAGTCGCCCGGCTGCCCCTGCTGAATGGCCCTCACCACCTTGTTCAAGGCCGTGACCGTGTCGCCGCCCGGTATCAGGGCGGACATGGTGGTGGCCATGACGCCAACCTGCTGTCCCTCCTCACCTCCGAGTGCACCGAACAACAGCTGCGCCCTGAACCCCGACGCGGTGGCGCCCGTGTCGGGCTCCTTCACCGGGCGAGTGAACTCCATGCTGTACTCGACGCCGCTGGCAGTGGTGATGCCTGCCTGCGACGGCGACATCCCCGCCACGCCCGCGGCGGAGGACGCGCGGTAGCGGCCCACCTCTTCTACCAGCTGGTCCACCTGCAGTTCCGGGTCGCCGCTAAGTGCGTCCCACAACTGGAGCGCCTGCTCGTTGCCCAGCAGCGTCAACCGCTCCGACCTGATCGTCGCTTGCTTGCTCATTTCCTTTCCCTTTCTCTCGTCGGCCGACCGGTATTCCGAAAGTCGGCAGCCATGTCCATCGTGCTCACAGAACGCGAACGGCCGCCTGCTGAAAGGATTTTGCCGATCCGGTGTACGTCACTGACTTGTAACTTGCAAATAAACAACGTAATGATCAGAGCATGCATGCGAGAGGTACTGTGCCTGTCACGGTCTGCTTGCCGTACGGCACCCGGGTGAAAGTGCAGCGGCTGCTGTCACAGGAAAAGCGCCTGCGCACGGAACGTGTGCGGAGTGAGTGCTGGAATGTCTCCGGACTCGGCCGACGGGAGGCCCTGGCCGTGCGCGCCCTGCGGCGCCTGGACGTGGCCATGGCCCGAGACCGGGAGGAGCTAGTCGACTCGCTGGACCGGCTGGCGGCTCTCGGCGTGCGACGCGAGTTGCAAGCACAGGGCTGGGACCGCCCCTGGCCGGGCTGCCCCGAGGAGGCCCGCGGTCCCGGCAGATGGCCGGGGTCGCGGGACGGGGGCTTCCCCGAGAGGCTGTCGCTGCGGCTCCCGGTGGATCTGGCGAGTAAGGTGCGGGACGCGTGCTGGTACACCTCCGCCGACGCGATCGCCGCCCTTCTTGACTGGCGTGACCGGTACCCGCGGGTCAGGCCCCGCCGCCACTGGGCGCCCCCCGGGCAGGAGGAGGCGTTGGAGATCTACCGGCGGCTCGCCGCCCGGGTCACCACGCCGGGCGAGGTCTGGCGGGCGGGCATCCAGCGCGGGATAGACCTCTGCGGATCCCCGGACGACGTCCGCCCGCCCTACCTGGGGGCGGGCGGTTGAGGGGAGACGCACAGGGCTGCCCATGGAAGATTGCGCCTGGACCCGACGCCAAGCGTGCTGCCAGGACTGAAGTTGAGCCTTCAGGCGTACAAGTAGAACCCCCGACCCGGTCTTGCGTCCCAGCCGCCCCGCGTCCACCATCCGCTGCAGCAGCGGCGGGCGGTGTACAGCGGCTCCTTGTACTCCTCGTACACGCTGGCGCATGGTTGTCGTGTACCGAGCTCCGCTACCCTCGGGGTTGCCCCAACGGTGTCGGCGACTTCAGCTGGGTCACCGCTGACGCCGCCTACGGCCAGGACGGCCGCTTCCGCCGCTTCATCGAAGACCTCCAACTCCACTACGTCGTGGCGGTGCCCAAGTCCCAACAGGTCCACGGACCTCGTATCGAGGACCGCTTCCGCCGCGAGGCACCGCCGGACGCCTGGAAGCGCCTGTCCGCCGGCCCCGGGGCGAAAGCCGAGCGCGTCTACGACTGGGCAGGCGCCATCCTGCCCGTCGTCTGGGAACGTGACGGCGACGAGCCCACCCGAAGGCGGTGGATGCTCGCCCGCCGCAGCATCTCCAACCCCGACGAGATCGCATACTTCCTGGCCAGCGCCCCGCTCGAGGCCACCCTCACCGACCTCGCCCGGATCGCCGGATGCCGCTGGAAGATCGAGGAGTGCTTCCAGGGCACCAAGAACGAATGCGGCCTCGACGAGTACGAGGTCCGCCGCTACACCAGCTGGTACCGGCATATCACTCTCGCCATGCTCGCCCACGCCTTCCTCACCGCCATGGCCGCTCTGGAACGCGAAAAGGGGGTCGCGACGATGACACACCCGACCTCGTGGACCTCACACCGGCCGAGATCCGCCGTCTCCTGGCAGCTGGCCCACCACCCCGGGACCACCGCGATCACGCCGTGAACTGGTCACGGTGGAGGCGACGCCACCAGGCCCGCGCCCGGACCTGCCATTACGCGCGGCGCGGCTACCTGTTCGCCGGCACCAGATGGCCAAAGCCCTCGCCCGCCTGTGAGGCCCCGGCTAAACTCCCCGCCGTCAGACCGCTGACCAGCCCAAATACCGAAGCACGGCTGGAGTACTAAGGCTTGTCCCGTAACTGCTGGTCACAGGTGAGATGATCTTGGTGTGGCTGGTGTGATCACGGCGTCGGAGCCGTCTTGGATAGCCCCGTTCACCGGGCTGAGCCCGCGCTGTTTCGGGAAGCTGGTGACAGTGTTGCGGCGCGAGGGTGCGGACGCGGTCCGCAAGGGCCGGCCGTGGAGCCTTCCGCTGGAGGACCGTGCTCTGCTGGTGGCGGCGTACTGGCGCACGAACTTGACGATGCGCCAGCTCGCTCCGCTGTTCGGGGTCTCGAAGTCGGCCGCTGACCGCATCATCGACCACCTCGGGCCGATGCTCGCCCTGCAGCCCCGCAAGCGCTTCACGAAAAACACCGTGCTCATCGTGGACGGCACCCTGGTCCCCACCCGCGACCACACCATCGCCGCGCAGTCTAAGAGCTCGTAACAGGATCTTACTGAGATGCCCTGGTCGGGCGTAACCGGTG
>NZ_JBHWVJ010000132.1:0-14673 GCF_042736725.1 Streptomyces sp. NPDC060028
CGCATCGCGCGGCTGCCGGCCCGTTGCCGTGGGTGTCCGGGTCAGCCCTTGCTGATCTCCCAGAAGCGGAAGACGGTCGAGGCGTCGAGGGACCACTGCAGGCCGGTCACGTTCTGCCGGGTGACCGCGTACTGCTTGCCCTGCCACAGCGGCAGGATCGGGACCTCGTCGGCGACGATGTCCTGGAGGCGGTCGTAGTCCGTGTTGGCCGAGGTGCGGTCCGACTTCGCCGAGGTCGACGGGATGATCGTCCCGGTGATCTCCTTGTTGTCGTAGTTGTTGTGCAGCACGCTGTCCGGGCCGAAGAACGGCTGGGTGAAGTTGTCCGCGTCCGGGTAGTCCGGCACCCAGCCCTTCACGTACACGCCGTACTTGCCGTCCTGGATGTCCTTCTCGTACTGCTCGTACTCGACGGACTTCATGTCGGCCTCGAACAGGCCGCTGTCGTTGAGCTGCTTGGCGATGACCTGGAACTGCTGGTCGGTGGAGGGTCCGTAGCGCGACGGCGTGGAGTACAGGGTCAGCTTGACCTTGCCGGTGATGCCGGCGGCCTTGAGGACGGCCTTGGCCTTCTCCGGCTGCGGGCTGCCGCCGTAGCGGTCGAAGAAGGGGGTGGTGTGTCCGGCGATCCCGGCCGGGACGATCGAGTAGAGCGGGGCGGCGGTGCCGGCGTACACGTCCTTGACGAGCGCCTCGCGGTCCACGAGGTACGCGATGGCCTTGCGGACGGGGAGCTTGCCGACGACCGGGTCGTTGACGTTGAAGACCATGTGCTCGACCTCGGCGCCGGTGCCCTGGACGACGTCGACCTTCTGGTCCCCGGTCTTGGCCGCGGCGAGGCCGGCGATGTCCTTGGCGGCCAGGCCGCGGAAGGCGAAGTCCACGTCGCCGCGCTCCAGGACCGCCTTGAGGGCGGCCTGGTCGCCGTCGAAGAACTTCAGCGTCACGCCGGTGTTCTTCGCCTTGGCCTTGCCGCTGTAGGAGTCGTTGACCGAGAATCCGGCGCTCTTGTCGTTGATCGAGTCCAGCTTGTAGACACCGGAGCCGATCGCCTTGCCGTCCGTACGCAGCTTGTCGGCCGGGTACTCGGCGTGGTCGACGATGGAGCCCGCGCCCGACGCGATCTTGCTCGGGAAGGTCGCGTCGGACGTCTTGAGGCGGAAGACGACGGTCTTGTCGTCGGGGGCGTCGATGCCGGCGATCGACGAGAGCATCACGGCCGGGCCGTTCTCGTCGTTGATCTTCAGCGTGCGCTCGAAGGAGAACTTGACGTCCTTCGAGGTGAGGCTGTGGCCGTTGCTGAACTTCAGGCCGCCGCGCAGGGTGCACTTGTAGAGCTTGCTGTCGCCGCCCTCGAAGGCGCAGGACTGCGCGGCGTCGGGCTCGGGCGTGGTGCCGCCCTTGGGGAAGCTGAGCAGCGACTGGAAGACGTTGTTGAAGAGCAGCCAGGAGCCCGGGTCGTAACCCGAGGCAGGGTCGGTGGACTTCACCTTGTCGGATATGCCCATGACGACGCCCTTGCCGCTGCCGGCGTTCGAGCCCTCCGTCGAACCGCAACCGCTGAGCAGCGCGGCGGCGGTGGCAGCGCCGAGCGGGGCCGCCAACCACTGGTTACGTCTCATCACGCGAACGTCCTTCACAGTCGAACTGTCTCGTTGCGCCGGCCCGCGACATCCGCTGCCGGCTCCTGCCGTTCTCAGCCGCTGACGCCCCGGCCGAGTTCCCACAGCTGGAGGTCGGAGATGGCGTTGACCGACCACTCCACTCCGGTGATCCCGTCGCGTGCGGCGACGTACTGCTTGCCCTGCCACAGGGGCAGGACGGGTACGTCCTCGGCGACGATGTCCTGCATCTCCGTGATCGCGGGGACGGCGACATTACGGTCCACCGCGCGCCGGGAGTCGGGGATGAGCTTGCCTCGCACCATGGCGTTGGCGTAGGGCGTGCCCAGGAAGTTGTCCTGCTCCAGGAACGGGGCGAGGAAGTTGTCGGCGTCGGGGTAGTCGGGGAACCAGCCGAGCCCGTAGGCGGCGTAGTCGCCCTTCTTCTGCGCGGGCCGGAAGTCGTTCCAGTCGTTGCCCTGGACGCTGATGTCGAACAGCTGGGTGGAGTTGAGCTGGGCCTTGAGGGCCTCGAACTCGGCCGCGGTGCCGTCGCCGTAGTGGTCGTTGGTGTAGTTGAGCGTCAGCTTGACCGGGGTCTTGATCCCGGCGGCCTTCAGCAGGTCGGCGGCCTTGGCGGTGTTGGCCTCGCCGTACTTGTTGAAGAAGGAGTTGACGTGGCCGGTCACGGTGGTGGGGACCAGCGAGTACAGGGGCTGCGCGGACTTGCCGTACACCTTGGAGATGAGGCTGCCTCGGTCGACGGCCGCGGCGAGGGCCTGGCGTACGGCCTTTTCCTTGACGACCGGGGCCTCGGTGTTGAAGCCGAGGTAGCGGATCTCCAGGCCGGGCATCGGGACGAGCTTGACGCCCTTGGGGGGCTTGGCGGAGAGCTCGGTGATCTGCGCGGGCGACAGGGTGCGGGAGACCATCTGGATGGATCCCGCGGCGAGCGCCTTGTTCATGGCGTCGGAGTCGGCGAAGCTGCGCAGTTCGACCTTGTCGTTCTGGAGCTTGATGTCGCCCTTGTAGTGCGGGTTCTTGTTGAAGACGGCGCGGACCAGTTGGTTGCCCTTGACCTCGGCCTTCATCGTGTACGGGCCGGAGCCGTCCACGGCGAAGCCCTCGCGGAGCTTCTTGGCGTCGTAGTTCTTGGCGCTGACGATGCCGGTGGCGGGGGTGGAGAGCTTGTACGGGAAGGTCGCGTCCGGGGTCTTCAGGTGGAAGACGACGGTGTCTGCGCTCTTGGCCTCGATGGTGTCGAGGGTGGAGAGCAGCGAGGAGGGGCCGTTCTCGTCCTTGATGGCGAGGACGCGCTCGAGGGAGAACTTGACGTCCTGGGCGGTGAGCGGGTCGCCGGAGGCGAACTTGAGGCCGGGGCGCAGGGTGCAGCGGTAGCTCTCGTTGCCGGTGTCGGTGAAGCGGCAGTCGGAGGCGGCTTCCGGGACGGGCTGGCCGCCGCCGCGCGGGGTGTGCATCAGCGTCTGGACGGTCTGGCGCAGTACGTTCCAGGCGCCGGCGTCGTAGGCGTAGGCCGGGTCGAACGGGGCGGGGGCGTAGTCGGCGGCCTCGAACCGGTCGGTGGTTCCGACGACGATCGCCCCGGATCCTGCTCCTCCGCCGCTCGTGCTGCCGCATGCGGTCAGCACGGGGGTGAGCAGTCCGGCCGCGGCCGTCAGCACCATGGTCTTGCGGTTCATGCTGGAAGTACTCCCTGTAACCGGCACTTGCTCAAAGCGGCGTTGAGGGCACTTCGCGGCGGTCGCCCGTTCAGGGCGGAACGATCGGGCCGGTGTTGTGACGATCGGTCCACGCGATTCCGGAACAGGGGTGTGTGTCCGGAAAGGCTGAGGTGCGGCGCGGTGCCCGGATCGACATTAGTGGCCCTGGACGGGATGGCTGGAACTGGCAGGACTTGGGGCGTAATCGCACCGTGATGGGAGCGGACGGGCTGTTCATGCGGGGGCGTTCGCAGATTCGGTCAGGTGCTGATCAATCCGGACACAAGGGAAGCCCCGGCGGCCTTCGGGCACGCCTCGCGGGGGTCCCGACGGTGATGAAGGTCACCCGGGACAACTGCCGCGGAAAGGATGGAATTTCAGCCTCCGGAGCCCTTTACGGAACATCCTCCCGCGGGACCTGGGTCCCGCGGGCGTTCCGTTCGGCACGGAGCGTGTGCGGTCAGTTCATCGGAGTGATGAGGGAGCGCAGGAAGGGCAGGTCCACGTCCTCCAGCGAGCGCACGACGGTGCGGCCCGGGGCGGCTTCGATCCGGCCCACCGAGGGGACGGCGACGACGCGGCAGCCGGCCGCCTCGGCGGCGGCCACGCCGGTGGCGGTGTCCTCGATGACGGCGCAGCGCGAGGGGTGCGCGCCGAGGGCGGCGGCGGCGTGCAGGTAGGGGTCGGGGTGCGGCTTGGTGCGCGCCACCTCGTCGCCGGCGATCGTCATCGTGAACCGGTCGCGTCCGAGGGTGAGCAGGACCTGGTCGATGACGCGGCGGTGCGAGGCGGAGACGAGGGCGGTGGGCACGTTGTGCCGGGCCAGCTCGCTCAGCAGCCGCTCGGCACCGGGCATGAGGGGCACGCGGTCGGCGATGCGGGCCTCGAAGCGCTCGTTGAGCAGGACGCTGAGCTCGGCGAGGGTGATGGCGGCGCCGGTGGACTCGATCAGGAAGGCCGCGCTGCGGCTCATGGGACCGCCCACGACGACGTCGCGCCAGGCCTCGTCGAGACGGTGGCCCAGCCCGTGGAAGATCTCCGCCTCGATCTCCCACCAGAATCCCTCCGTGTCGACGAGGGTGCCGTCCATGTCGAGAAGCACCGCCTGCAGGGCGTGTCCGTCGGCCGTGCGGGCGACGGGGGCGGGGACGGTGCTGGTCATTCGGCACACCTCTCAAAGGGGACGAGAAGGCCGGTCACCTCTTCCCTCGGGACGTGCCCGGGGGAACAGGCGACCGGCCTGTATGGGACCGACAAGTGTACGTCGGCCTGCCTCAGCGTGCGTTGAAATACTTCGCTTCCGGGTGGTGAATCACAATGGCGTCGGTGGATTGCTCCGGGTGGAGCTGGAATTCCTCCGACAGGTGGACCCCGATCCGCTCCGGCTGGAGCAGATCGGCGATCTTGGCGCGGTCCTCCAGGTCGGGGCAGGCGCCGTAGCCCAGCGAGAAGCGGGCGCCGCGGTACTTCAGGTCGAACATGTCCGCGACCTGGGCCGGGTCCTCGCCGCCGAATCCGAGCTCGGCGCGGACGCGGGCGTGCCAGTACTCGGCCATGGCCTCGGCGAGCTGGACGGACAGTCCGTGCAGTTCCAGGTACTCGCGGTAGGAGTCGGACTCGAACAGCTTGGCGGTGGCCTCGCCGATCTTCGAGCCGACGGTGACGACCTGGAGGCCGACGACGTCGGTCTCGCCGGACTCCTCCGGGCGGAAGAAGTCGGCGAGGCACAGGCGGCGGCCGCGGCGCTGGCGCGGGAAGGTGAAGCGGGTCCGCTCGTTGCCCTGCTGGTCGAGGATGATCAGGTCCTCGCCCTTGGAGACGCAGGGGAAGTACCCGTAGACCACGGCCGCTTCCAGCAGGTTCTCGGTGTGCAGCTTGTCCAGGAGGCCGCGCAGCCGCGGCCGGCCCTCGGTCTCGACGAGCTCCTCGTACGTCGCTCCGCCCGCGCGGGCCTGCTTGAGGCCCCACTGGCCCTTGAACAGGGCGCCCTCGTCGAGCCAGGAGGCGTAGTCCTTGAGCGGGATGCCCTTGACCACGCGGGTGCCCCAGAACGGCGGGGCGGGGACGGGGTTGTCGGTGGCGACGTCGGAGCGGCCGCCGGGCTCCTGCGGCTCGTCCACCTGGACGGCCGGAGCGTCGCGCTTGGCGACGCGGCGCTGCTTGAGCTCGGGCAGGCTGGCGCCGGGGACGCCGCGCTTGACGGCGACGAGGGCGTCCATCAGGCGCAGGCCCTCGAAGGCGTCG
Organism: Streptomyces sp. NPDC060028; assembly: GCF_042736725.1. Taxonomy (NCBI): domain Bacteria; kingdom Bacillati; phylum Actinomycetota; class Actinomycetes; order Kitasatosporales; family Streptomycetaceae; genus Streptomyces; species Streptomyces sp. NPDC060028. Next base: position 5,567 of record NZ_JBHWVJ010000132.1, read on the forward strand.
CGGGCGTAGCGGACCTCGCCCTCGTAGATCTCGTGGAGGTCCTGCTCGACGTAGGCGCGGGTCAGGGCGGCGCCGCCCAGGATCACCGGGTACTGGGCGGCCAGCTTGCGCTGGTTGAGCTCCTGGAGGTTCTCCTTCATGATCACGGTGGACTTCACGAGGAGGCCGGACATGCCGATGACGTCGGCCTTGTGCTCCTGCGCGGCTTCGAGGATGGCGGAGACCGGCTGCTTGATGCCGATGTTGACGACGTTGTAGCCGTTGTTGGTCAGGATGATGTCGACGAGGTTCTTGCCGATGTCGTGGACGTCGCCGCGGACGGTGGCCAGCACGATCGTGCCCTTGCCCTCGTCGTCGGTCTTCTCCATGTGCGGTTCGAGGAAGGCGACGGCGGTCTTCATGACCTCGGCGGACTGGAGCACGAAGGGGAGCTGCATCTGGCCGGAGCCGAAGAGCTCGCCGACGACCTTCATGCCCTCCAGGAGGGTGTCGTTGACGATGTCGAGGGCGGGCCGGGTCTGCAGGGCCTCGTCGAGGTCGGCGTCCAGGCCGTTCTTCTCGCCGTCGATGATGCGGCGCTGGAGCCGCTCGTCCAGCGGCAGGGCGAGGAGTTCCTCGGCGCGGCCCGCCTTCATCGACTTGGTGTTGACGCCCTCGAACAGCGCCATCAGCTTCTGGAGCGGGTCGTAGCCCTCGGACCGCCGGTCGTGGATGAGGTCCAGGGCGGTGGTGACCTGCTCTTCGTCGAACCGGGCGATCGGCAGGATCTTGGAGGCGTGGACGATGGCGGAGTCCAGGCCGGCCTTGACGCACTCGTCGAGGAAGACGGAGTTCAGCAGGACGCGGGCGGCCGGGTTGAGGCCGAAGGAGATGTTCGACAGGCCGAGGGTGGTCTGGACGTCCGGGTGGCGGCGCTTGAGCTCGCGGATCGACTCGATCGTGGCGATGCCGTCCTTGCGGGACTCCTCCTGGCCGGTGCAGATGGTGAAGGTCAGGGTGTCGATGAGGATGTCCGACTCGCGGATCCCCCAGTTGGCCGTCAGGTCCTCGATGAGACGTTCGGCGATGGCGACCTTGTGCTCGACGGTGCGGGCCTGGCCCTCCTCGTCGATGGTCAGCGCGATGAGCGCGGCGCCGTGTTCCCGGGCGAGGCCGGTGACCTTGGCGAAGCGGGACTCGGGGCCGTCGCCGTCCTCGTAGTTCACGGAGTTGATGACGGCGCGGCCGCCCAGCTTCTCCAGGCCCGCCTGGAGAACGGGAACCTCGGTGGAGTCCAGGACGATCGGCAGCGTGGAGGCGGTGGCGAAGCGGCCGGCGAGCTCCTGCATGTCGGCGACGCCGTCGCGGCCGACGTAGTCCACGCAGAGGTCGAGCATGTGCGCGCCCTCGCGGATCTGGTCGCGCGCCATCTCCACGCAGTCGTCCCAGCGGGCCTCCAGCATGGCCTCGCGGAACTTCTTCGAACCGTTGGCGTTCGTGCGCTCGCCGATCGCCATGTACGAGGTGTCCTGGCGGAACGGCACGGTCTGGTAGAGCGAGGCGGCGCCGGGCTCGGGCTGGGGGGTGCGCTCGGTGACGGCGGTGCCGCGGACCCGCTCCACGACCTGGCGCAGGTGCTCGGGGGTGGTGCCGCAGCAGCCGCCGACGAGGGAGAGCCCGTACTCGCGGGCGAAGGTCTCCTGGGCGTCGGCGAGCTCGGGGGCGGTCAGCGGGTAGTACGCGCCGTCCTTGGTGAGGATGGGCAGGCCGGCGTTGGGCATGCAGGAGAGCGGGATGCGGGCGTTGCGCGCGAGGTGGCGCAGGTGCTCGCTCATCTCGGCGGGGCCGGTCGCGCAGTTCAGGCCGATCATGTCGATGCCGAGCGGCTCCAGGGCCGTCAGGGCCGCGCCGATCTCGGAGCCGAGCAGCATGGTGCCGGTGGTCTCGACGGTGACGGAGCAGATGAGCGGGACCGAGACGCCGAGCCGCTCCATGGCGCGGCGGGCGCCGATGATGGAGGACTTGGTCTGCAGGAGGTCCTGGGTGGTCTCGACGAGCAGCGCGTCGGCGCCGCCGGAGATCAGGCCCTCGGCGTTGATCTGGTAGGCGTCGCGGATCTGCGCGTAGGTGATGTGGCCCAGGGTCGGCAGCTTGGTGCCGGGGCCGATGGAGCCGAGCACCCAGCGCTGCTGTCCGGTGGAGGCGGTGAACTCGTCGGCGACCTCGCGGGCGATGCGGGCGCCGGCCTCGGAGAGCTCGAAGTTGCGTTCGGCGATGTCGTACTCGGCGAGTGCCGCGTAGTTCGCGCCGAAGGTGTTGGTCTCGACGCAGTCCACGCCCACCGAGTAGTACGCCTCGTGGACCGAGCGCACGATGTCGGGCCGGGTGACGTTGAGGACCTCGTTGCAGCCTTCGAGCTGCTGGAAGTCCTCCATCGAGGGGTCCTGTGCCTGGAGCATCGTTCCCATGGCTCCGTCGGCGACGACCACACGGGTGGCCAGTGCCTCTCGGAGGGCATCGGCCCGGGTCTGGGTGTCAGCGGGCGGGTTCGGCAGCGAGGCCATGGTTGTGCTCCCTGGGATGCGACGGCTGTCGGCTTTGCACCCCCTCTGTGTCAAGGGTGCACGCGGTCAGCGTAACCGCGCGGTGGCGGCCCCGGTGAGGGCGTCCCACGTGGCGGACGGCATTCTGTGCCAGGGGGTGTCCGGCGGGTGGCGGGGGCCGTCCTGCCGCGGAAACGGGCTCGAACGCATCTCCCACAGTGCAAAGGGTCGACATCGACCGATACTGTTCAGCATTGTCGAACTACGTCAGCAGGAGGCTGCGCGATGGCACGGAACATCCAGTCGCTCGAACGAGCCGCTGCGATGCTGCGGCTCCTGGCGGGCGGCGAGCGCCGGCTGGGACTGTCGGACGTGGCATCGTCCCTGGGTCTGGCCAAGGGCACGGCCCACGGGATCCTGCGCACCCTGCAGGCCGAGGGCTTCGTCGAGCAGGACCCGGCCTCCGGGCGCTACCAGCTCGGCGCGGAGCTGCTGCGCCTGGGCAACAGCTACCTGGACGTGCACGAGCTGCGCGCCCGGGCCCTGGTGTGGACGGACGACCTGGCGCGCGCGAGCGGCGAGAGCGTGTACGTGGGGGTGCTGCACAAGAGCGGGGTGCTGATCATGCACCACGTGTTCCGGCCCGACGACAGCCGTCAGGTGCTGGAGGTGGGGGCCATGCAGCCGCTGCACTCCACCGCGCTGGGCAAGGTCCTGTCGGCGTACGACCCGGTCGCGCACACCCAGGTCATGGAGGTGGAGCGCGAGGCGTTCACCCCGCGCACCATCACGGACACCGTGGGGTTCGAAGAGGTCTTGGAGCTGACGCGGGCCCGCGGCTGGGCCGCGGATGTCGAGGAGACCTGGGACGGCGTCGCCTCGGTGGCCGCGCCCATCCACGACCGGCGCCGGATGCCGGTCGGCGCGGTGGCGGTCGCGGGCGCCGTGGAGCGGGTCTGCGGGGAGTCCGGGGAGCCCCGTGCGGCGCTCGTGGCGTCCGTGCGGGACTGTGCGCGCGCGGTTTCACGCGATCTGGGCGCGGGCCGGTTCTGAGCCCCCTGTAGGGCCTTCCAGGCCAGTTCCTGGCCTCTTTCTGCCCTCTTTTCGCCATATCCCGGCCATTTGATGGCTGGATTTGTTCGATCGCACCGCGTGGTAACGATCCGACACTTTGGCCTGGCCAACCCTTGACGCCTTCTTCACTTCAGCGGAAAACTGCCGTTCACCGGTCGGCATTGTCGAACACTTAACGGCAAACGCGTTAGGGTAGGCGAGGTCAAGGACCGGTGCAGCACTCACCGAGTGCGCGGGCCGCCGGACGGGACCGGTGACCGCTCACCCCCTGAACGACAAAGGAGTCGCGGGTGTCCAGCTCCGACATCTTCATCGGCGAGACCATCGGTACCGCCCTGCTCACACTGCTCGGTGGTGGCGTGTGCGCCGCCGTGACCCTCAAGAGCTCCAAGGCCCGCAACGCGGGCTGGCTGGCCATCACCTTCGGCTGGGGTTTCGCCGTCCTGATCGCCGCGTACGTCTCCGCGCCGCTGTCCGGCGCGCACCTCAACCCCGCGGTCACCGTCGGCCTCGCCGTCAAGACCGGCGAGTGGAAGGACGTGCCGGTCTACTTCGCCGGCCAGCTGCTCGGCGCGATGCTCGGCGCGGTCCTGATGTGGGTCACGTACTACGGCCAGTTCCGCGTGCACCTGGCGGACCCGGAGCACATCCGCGACGCCAAGCTGGGTCCCGAGGACCCGCACCCGCACGATGTGGCCGGTCCGGTGCTCGGCGTCTTCTCCACGGGCCCCGAGATCCGTAATGTCGTCCAGAACCTCGCCACCGAGATAATCGGCACCGCCGTCCTGGTCCTGGCCATCCTCACCCAGGGGCTCCAGGCCGACGGCAAGGGCCTCGGTGTCATCGGTGTCCTGATCACCTCGTTCGTCGTCGTCGGCATCGGCCTGTCGCTCGGCGGCCCGACCGGCTATGCCATCAACCCGGTGCGCGACCTCGGTCCGCGCATCGTGCACGCCCTGCTGCCGCTGCCCAACAAGGGCGGCTCGGACTGGGGATACTCCTGGATCCCGGTGGTCGGCCCGCTCGTCGGTGCCCTCGCTGCCGGTGGTCTGTACAACATCGCGTTCGCCTGATCAGCACCGGCCGCGTTCGCAAGATCCGCACCGCACCTGAATCTGCCTACCTAGAGACCTGCCAGGAGCAGCCATCATGACCAGCAGCACCGGCCCCTTCATCGCCGCGATCGACCAGGGCACCACCTCCTCCCGCTGCATCGTCTTCGACCGCGACGGCCGCATCGTCGCCGTCGACCAGAAGGAGCACGAGCAGATCTTCCCGAAGCCGGGCTGGGTGGAGCACGACGCCGCCGAGATCTGGACCAACGTCCAGGAGGTCGTCGCCGGCGCCATGGCCAAGGCCGAGATCACCGCGGCGGACGTCAAGGCCGTCGGCATCACCAACCAGCGCGAGACCACCCTCCTGTGGGACAAGAACACCGGCGAGCCGGTCCACAACGCGCTGGTCTGGCAGGACACCCGCACCGACGGCCTGTGTAAGGAACTCGGCCGCAACGTCGGCCAGGACCGCTTCCGCCGCGAGACCGGCCTGCCGCTGGCGAGCTACTTCGCCGGCCCCAAGGTCCGCTGGCTGCTCGACAACGTCGAGGGCCTGCGCGAGCGCGCCGAAGCCGGCGACATCCTCTTCGGCACCATGGACTCGTGGGTGATCTGGAACCTCACGGGCGGCGCCGAGGGCGGTACCCACGTCACCGACGTCACCAACGCCTCGCGCACCATGCTGATGAACCTGCACACCCTGGCCTGGGACGACAAGATCGCCGAGTCCATGGGCGTCCCGCTCAACGTCCTCCCGGAGATCAAGTCCTCCGCCGAGGTCTACGGCCACGTCAAGGAGGGCGTCCTCGCCGGCGTCCCGGTCGCCTCGGCGCTCGGTGACCAGCAGGCCGCGCTGTTCGGCCAGACCTGTTTCGCCGAGGGCGAGGCGAAGTCCACGTACGGCACCGGCACGTTCATGCTGATGAACACCGGCGACAAGATCATCAACTCCTACAGCGGCCTGCTGACCACGGTCGGCTACCAGATCGGCGACCAGAAGCCGGTCTACGCGCTGGAGGGCTCCATCGCCGTCACCGGCTCGCTCGTCCAGTGGATGCGCGACCAGATGGGCCTGATCAAGTCCGCGGCCGAGATCGAGACCCTCGCCTCCTCCGTCGAGGACAACGGCGGCGCGTACTTCGTGCCGGCCTTCTCCGGCCTGTTCGCCCCGTACTGGCGCTCCGACGCCCGCGGTGTGATCACCGGCCTCACCCGGTACGTCACCAAGGCGCACATCGCCCGTGCCGTCCTGGAGGCCACCGCCTGGCAGACCCGCGAGATCACCGACGCCATGACCAAGGACTCGGGCGTCGAGCTCGCCGCCCTCAAGGTCGACGGCGGCATGACCTCCAACAACCTGCTGATGCAGACGCTCTCGGACTTCCTGGACGCCCCCGTGGTGCGCCCGATGGTCGCCGAGACCACCTGCCTCGGCGCCGCCTACGCCGCCGGCCTGGCCGTCGGCTTCTGGCCCGACACCGACGCCCTGCGCGCCAACTGGCGCCGCGCGGCGGAGTGGACCCCGCGGATGCCCGCCGAACAGCGGGACCGCGAGTACAAGAGCTGGCTCAAGGCCGTCGAGCGGTCCATGGGCTGGGTCGACGACGAAGACGCCAGCTGACCGCACAGCCGGCGCAATCGACGAGTAAGTAGGAGCAAGGGATATGAGCAGCCTGCAGAGCGTGACCGCACTGGGCACGCACCCGACCGCCGGCTCGAACGCGAGCCGTGCCGAGACCCGTGAGCAGCTGGCGAAGGCCACGTACGACCTGCTGGTCATCGGCGGTGGAATCCTGGGCACCTCGGTGGCCTGGCACGCCGCGCAGTCGGGTCTGCGGGTCGCCATGGTGGACGCCGGCGACTTCGCCGGCGCCACTTCCTCGGCCTCCTCCAAGCTCGTCCACGGCGGCCTGCGCTACCTGCAGACCGGCGCGGTCAAGCTGGTCGCCGAGAACCACCACGAGCGCCGGGTGCTGGCCAAGGACGTGGCCCCGCACCTGGTCAACCCGCTCACCTTCTACCTCCCGGTGTACAAGGGCGGGCCGGTCGGCGCCGCGAAGCTGGGCGCGGGCGTGTTCGCGTACTCGGCGCTGTCCGCCTTCGGCGACGGCATGGGCAAGGTCATCTCGCCGGCCCGTGCCGCCGCCGACAACCCGGGTCTGAAGACGGACAACCTCAAGGCCGTGGCCGTCTACTACGACCACCAGATGAACGACTCCCGCGTGGCCGTCATGACGGTCCGCGCGGCCGTCGAGTCGGGCGCGGTCGTCCTCAACCACGCCGAGGTCACCGGCCTGCGCATGACGCGCGGCCGGGTCTCCGGCGCCGAGCTCAAGGACCGTCTCGACGGCACCGAGTTCGGGGTGGACGCGCGCGTCGTGCTCAACGCCACCGGCCCGTGGGTGGACCACCTGCGGCGCATGGAAGACAAGCACTCGATGCCGTCGATCCGCCTCTCCAAGGGCGCGCACATCGTGATGAAGCGCAAGTCGCCGTGGAAGGCCGCCATGGCCACCCCGATCGACAAGTACCGCATCACCTTCGCCCTGCCGTGGGAGGACCAGCTGCTGCTCGGCACCACCGACGAGGTGTACGAGGGCGACCCGGCGGACGTGCGTGCCACCGAGGCCGACATCCAGCAGATCCTGGACGAGGCGGCCTTCTCGGTGAAGGACGCCGACCTGGACCGCTCGCTGATGACGTACGCCTTCGCGGGCCTGCGGGTGCTGCCCGGCGGCCCCGGCGGCGTCGAGAAGGCCAAGCGCGAGACGGTCGTCTCCGAGGGCGCGGGCGGCATGCTGTCCGTGGCCGGCGGCAAGTGGACCACGTACCGCCACATCGGCCGCGTGGTCATCGACAAGCTGGCGAAGCTCCCGGGCAGCCCGCTGACCGAGGACATGGAGCCGGTCAAGTCGCTGGTGCGCCGGATCGCGCTGCCCGGTGTCGCCAACCCGAACGCGGTCGCCCACCGGCTGCTGGTGGACCGTGATCCCGGTACCCGCATGGACCCGCTGACCGCGCGCCACCTGGCCTCGCACTACGGCTCGCTGGCCTTCGACATCGCGCGCCTGGCGAACGAGGACCCGGCGCTGGCCGAGCGCATCCACCCGGACGGTCCGGAGATCTGGGCGCAGGTCGCCTACGCCCGGGACAACGAGTGGGCCGAGACGGTCGACGACGTGCTGCGCCGCCGTACGACGGTGACGATCCGCGGCCTGGACAGCGAAGAGGTCCGCGGCCGGGTCGAGGACATGCTGGGCCGCAAGGCATAGCAGGCTCGGCAGGTGGGCAGAGGGGCGGTTCCGAGGGGAACCGCCCCTCTGCCGTGGGCTGTGGAAGGCGCCGTATCAAGGCTTAGGCTGACCCACGTACGCAAGGGAACTTCGGAAGGAGACCTGGGTGATCGAGCTTGAGGGCGTGCCCGAGCTGATCGACCCGGTCATGGTGGCCGCGTTCGAGGGCTGGAACGACGCGGGTGACGCGGCCTCCGGTGCGGTCGCGCACCTGGACCGGGAGTGGAAGGGCGAGGTCTTCGCGGCTCTGGACGCCGAGGACTACTACGACTTCCAGGTCAACCGGCCGACGGTGTGGCTGGACAACGGGGTACGGAAGATCACGTGGCCGACCACGCGGCTTTCGGTGGTCCGGATCGGCGGCGCCAAGCCGCGGGACCTGGTGCTGGTGCGCGGGATCGAACCGTCCATGCGGTGGCGGTCGTTCTGCAACGAGATCCTCGGCTTCGCGCACGAACTGGGCGTGGAGATGGTGGTCGTCCTGGGCGCGCTGCTCGGCGACACCCCGCACACGCGGCCGGTGCCGGTGAGCGGGGTGACGTCGGACGCGGACCTGGCGCGGACGATGGACCTGGAGGAGACGAAGTACGAGGGCCCGACGGGGATCGTGGGCGTGCTCCAGGAGGCGTGCACGCACGCGGGCGTTCCGGCGGTGTCGCTGTGGGCGGCGGTGCCGCACTACGTGTCGCAGCCGCCGAACCCGAAGGCGACGCTGGCGTTGTTGAACCGGCTGGAGGACCTGATCGACATCCGGATCCCGCTGGGCGAACTCCCCGAGGACGCGCGGGCGTGGCAACTCGGCGTGGACCAACTGGCCGCCGAGGACAGCGAGGTGGCGGAGTACGTCCAGACGCTCGAGGAAGCGCGCGACACGGCGGACCTCCCGGAGGCCTCGGGCGACGCCATCGCGCGGGAGTTCGAGCGGTACCTGCGCCGCCGCGACCCGTCCGCCACCGCGGAGCCGGGCGACGGCTCGTACCTCCGGGACACCTCCGGCGGCCTGACCCTCCCGCCGAAGCGCAAGCCGGACCCGGAGCCCCCCGAGGAGCCCCCGTCCACCGCCCCGGACGAGGACGAGACGCCCCCGGAGGCGTAGCCGGGTGAACGCAGAACGCCTGAGGGGCCGCGCATGCGCGGCCCCTCAGGCGTTCTCAATGTACGGG
>NZ_JBHWVJ010000133.1:0-14518 GCF_042736725.1 Streptomyces sp. NPDC060028
GCCCCCGGGGGGGTGCGGGGGCGGGCGGCTATGGGTGTGTGTGACGCCTCTACCCGGGGGGTTCCCCGCCCGCGGTACCGCCGCGACGACTTGTCGCCCTGCTACTTGTCGCCCGTCTTGAACTCCAGCGCCGCCGCCATCGTGCCGAGCTGCTCGTACGAGGCCGTGCCGGTCACCACCGTGACGTAGCCCTGCTCCCGGCGCACGAGGGCGTCGTACTTCTCGCCCTCCCAGCGCTCCCAGGCCACGTCCCCGACCTGCTGCGTCCGACCGGTGGCCTGAGCCTGCCGGGTGACCCTGCCGAGGTACTTGTCCGAGACGTCCGTGGACTGCTCGACCGCCACGTACTGCTTCTGCGGGTCCAGGAAGCCCAGGTGCCAGCCGTTGGCGTTCTTGCGCGAGTAATCCACCGAGGTCGCCCGCCACTGCTCCGGGAGCCCCACGGGTGCGGCCACCGGATACGGCGCCGCGCGCCGGGCGGTGATCGTCTCCACCCGGTAGTCGACGACGCGGGTCGGGTCGGCCTTCTCGTCGTGCGGGATGAACAGGTAGATCCCCCCGACCACGAGGCCGATCATCACCAGGGACCGGACCATGTCCCAGACCGTCTGCTTGCCCTTCATGCCTGCCATCGCACCATCGTCCCGCATCGGCGGTGGCGATCACCGCCGGGGTCGGCGCGGCGGCCCGAATGGCACCGCCTTCTGTCCGGTCGGCCAATCAGCTGACCGATATGCCGCTCATTCGTGACCCGCTCTGCTCAATTTGTCGACGTACCGATAGAGTTCCAGCACCCTCACTTCCCGGCCGTCGCCGTACAGAAAGGTGCGCTCCGATGACCGAGCACAACCTGCCGCCCCAGCTCGAAGTCTCTCCGGAGGCCCCCGACCGCAACCTCGCCCTGGAACTCGTCCGGGTCACCGAGGCCGCCGCCATGGCCGCGGGCCGATGGGTCGGGCGCGGCGACAAGCTCGGCGCCGACGGCGCCGCGGTCAACGCGATGCGGACCCTGATCTCCACCGTCTCGATGAACGGCGTCGTCGTGATCGGTGAGGGGGAGAAGGACGAAGCCCCCATGCTGTTCAACGGCGAGCGCGTCGGCGACGGCACCGGTGCCGAGGTCGACATCGCCGTCGACCCGATCGACGGCACCACCCTGAACGCCAAGGGCATGCCGAACGCCATCGCCGTCCTGGCCGCCGCCGACCGCGGCACCATGTTCGACCCGTCCGCGGTCTTCTACATGGAGAAGCTGGTCACCGGTCCGGAGGCCGCCGACTTCGTCGACATCAACGCCCCCGTCTCGGTCAACATCCGCCGGGTGGCCAAGGCCAAGCGGATGGCCGTCGAGGACGTCACCGTGGTCATCCTGGACCGCCCCCGCCACGAGGGCATCGTCAAGGAGATCCGCGAGACCGGCGCCCGCATCAAGTTCATCTCGGACGGCGACGTCGCGGGCTCGGTCATGGCGGTGCGCGAGGGCACCGGCGTGGACCTGCTCCTCGGCATCGGCGGCACCCCCGAGGGCATCATCTCGGCCTGCGCCATCAAGTGCCTCGGCGGCACCATCCAGGGCAAGCTCTGGCCGAAGGACGACGCCGAGCGCCAGAAGGCCATCGACGCGGGCCACGACCTGGACCGGGTCCTGCACACCAACGACCTGGTCTCCGGCGAGAACGTCTTCTTCGTCGCCACCGGCATCACGGACGGCGAGCTGCTGCGCGGCGTCCACTACCGCTCCGAGACCGCGACCACGTCCTCGCTGGTCATGCGCTCGAAGTCGGGCACGATCCGCCAGATCGACTCGACCCACCGGCTCTCCAAGCTCCGGGCCTACAGCGCGATCGACTTCGACCGCGCCCTGTAGGGCCCGCCCGAACCGAAGGGGCGCTTCCCTGTGCGGGGGAAGCGCCCCTTCGGCGTGTCTGCGTACGATTCCGGCGCGTCCGGTGGCTTCGCGGGCGCGGCCTGCGGGCGTACGAGCCTGCGGGCCTACGGGCTTGCGGCGCGGCGCCTCAGCCCGCGGCGGCTATCGGTCCCGCCGCCTGCCCCTGGCGCATTTCCGCCGCCCGGCGGCGCCTGCGCGCCAGCACCACCCGTCGCTCGGCGGCGGTGAGCCCGCCCCACACCCCGTACGGCTCCGGCTGGAGCAGCGCGTGCTCCCGGCAGGCGACCATCACGGGGCAGCGGGCGCAGACCCGCTTGGCGGCCTCCTCGCGCGACAGCCGGGCCGCGGTCGGCTCCTTGGAGGGGGCGAAGAAGAGTCCCGCCTCGTCCCTGCGGCACACCGCCTCTGCGTGCCATGGGCCGTCCTCTTCCCTGGCCGGCACCCGCGGCTTCGGCACGGCGGCCGGACGCCCCTGAACAGTCTGGAGGGCGGCTACCTGCAGGGACTGATGCGGCGGATGCGGCACGGTCTACTCCTGACGACGTATACGCGAGCGAGAGACGATGCACCAGTCCCTACCCGCTGTACGCCCCCCTATGCACTGCGTGCCGTGGGGCGAGGGAGGTTCGACCGAAATCCGACGCCCGTGTGCATCCCCGCGACACCCCCGCGCGCGCCCGCGCCCCGAGGCGCGAGGGGCTCAGCCCTCCAGGCGCTTGCGGAGCTTGAGCGCCAGGTCGACCAGGCGGGCGCCGAGCTTGGGGCGGGCCTCGATGTTGCCCAGCAGGGCGAAGCCGCGGATGATCACGACCGGGGCCTGCGGATCGGTCACGGCGCGGCCCACGCCGTGCACCTCGAAGTTGCCGAGGACCCCGTTCCCGTACCCCCGGAGGGTGACGTTCTCCGGGACCAGGATCTCGACGTTGCCCAGCACGCAGGTCACGTTGATCTCGGTGACCTGCTGCTCGAAGACGGCCTCGGTGAGGTCGATGGTGATGTCACCCATGACCGATACCGCGCGGGTGTGCGCGCCGGGGCGCCAGCGGCCCTTGCGGGCGGAGCTGCTGCACACGGCGACGACGGTCTCCGTCGGCCCGAGCGCGGGATCACCGGCCGACGCCGGCGCGGCGCCCGCGTACCCGTACGCGGGCGGCAGGGAGGCGCCGCCGGGCGCGGGCAGGTCCCGTACCAGCACCTCCAGTTCGCCGACGGTCTTGAGGACGTACAGCGAGTCCAGGCGCTCGGAGTGCTCCTCGGCGTCGAGCCGGCCCTCGGCGAGGGCGTCGGCGAGGATCTGCGCGATCCGGTCCCGGTCGGCGTCTGAGGCGCGCAGCTCGGCAGGGGCCGGCGCGGCGGGGGCGGCGGGGTGCTTTTCCAGGTCCACGGCACCCAGCATAGCGAGACACGATAGATCGCGATACTACCCCCGTGGCGCCCAGTGAGCCTTACCTCACAGCCACAGCCCGCGGCGGAGGTCCTACGCTGGACGAACGCGCTGCCAATTGGTCGCCAGCGCCGTCTGCCGAGTGAGGAATGACTGCCGTCATGCCAGAGTTTGCGTACACCGACCTGCTGCCCCTGGGCGAGGACGCCACCCCCTACCGACTGGTGACCTCCGAAGGCGTCTCCACCGTCGAGGCCGACGGCCGTACGTTCCTCAAGGTCGAGCCCGAGGCGCTGCGCAAGCTCGCCGAAGAGGCCATTCACGACATCCAGCACTTCCTGCGCCCCGCGCACCTCGCGCAGCTGCGCCGCATCATCGACGACCCCGAGGCCTCGGCGAACGACAAGTTCGTCGCCCTCGACCTGCTCAAGAACGCGAACATCGCGGCGGCCGGCGTGCTCCCGATGTGCCAGGACACCGGCACGGCGATCGTGATGGGCAAGCGCGGCCAGAACGTCCTGACCGAGGGCGGTGACGAGGCGGCGCTGTCCCGCGGCATCTACGACGCGTACACGCGGCTGAACCTGCGCTACTCGCAGATGGCCCCGCTCACCATGTGGGAGGAGAAGAACACCGGCTCGAACCTGCCCGCGCAGATCGAGCTGTACGCGACCGACGGCGGCGCGTACAAGTTCCTCTTCATGGCCAAGGGCGGCGGCTCGGCCAACAAGTCCTTCCTCTACCAGGAGACGAAGGCGGTCCTCAACGAGACCTCCATGATGAAGTTCCTGGAGGAGAAGATCCGTTCGCTCGGCACCGCGGCCTGCCCGCCGTACCACCTGGCGATCGTGGTCGGCGGCACCTCGGCGGAGCACGCCCTCAAGACCGCGAAGTACGCCTCGGCGCACTACCTGGACGAGCTGCCGACGGAGGGCTCGGCCCTGGGCCACGGCTTCCGCGACCTCGACCTGGAGCAGCAGGTCTTCGAGCTGACCCAGAGGATCGGCATCGGCGCGCAGTTCGGCGGCAAGTACTTCTGCCACGACGTCCGCGTCGTGCGCCTGCCGCGCCACGGCGCGTCCCTGCCGGTGGCCATCGCGGTCTCCTGCTCGGCGGACCGCCAGGCGACGGCGAAGATCACCGCCGAGGGCGTCTTCCTGGAGCAGCTGGAGAGGGACCCGGCGCGCTTCCTGCCGGAGACGACGGACGCGCACCTGGCCGATTCGGCGGACGTGGTCAAGATCGACCTGACCCAGCCGATGTCCGACATCCTCGCCACGCTCACCCGGCACCCGGTGAAGACGAGGCTCTCCCTGACCGGCCCGCTGGTCGTGGCGCGCGACATCGCGCACGCGAAGATCAAGGAGCGGCTGGACGCGGGCGAGGACATGCCGCAGTACCTGAAGGACCACCCGGTCTACTACGCCGGCCCCGCCAAGACCCCCGAGGGCTACGCCTCGGGTTCCTTCGGCCCCACCACGGCCGGGCGCATGGACTCGTACGTCGAGCAGTTCCAGGCGGCGGGCGGCTCGAAGGTCATGCTGGCCAAGGGCAACCGCTCCCAGCAGGTGACCGACGCGTGCGGCTCGCACGGCGGCTTCTACCTCGGCTCGATCGGCGGCCCGGCGGCGCGCCTGGCCCAGGACTGCATCAAGAAGGTCGAGGTCCTGGAGTACGAGGAGCTCGGCATGGAAGCCGTCTGGAAGATCGAGGTCGAGGACTTCCCGGCCTTCATCGTCGTGGACGACAAGGGCAACGACTTCTTCCAGAACCCGGCCCCGGAACCGACGTTCACCCACATCCCGGTCCGCGGCCCGGGCCTGGCCTGACCCACCCCGCCGGGGCAGCACCCTCAACCGCTGCCCCGGCCCCCGCCGCCGTCACTCCCACGGGCAGCCAACCGGCCTGCGGCGCCAGTACCAGGGCGCGGGCGCGGCGGCAGCCCCGGCGCCGCCGTCCACGGTCAGGTCCCGGAACCGCGCATCCAAAGCGGCCAGGGCCGCACCGAACGATGCCCTCTGCTCACCCGGAAGCGCCGCCAGGAGGGCGTCGAGCTTCGCACGCCCTTCGAGGTCCTCCCGGTACATCTCCGCCGAGTACCAGTTGGACGGCGGCCAGTGAGAGCCCATCCGCTGGATCAGCTTCTCCCATTCCCTCAGCAGAGAATGCGTTTCCCCTGCATCGAAGGAGAGTCCGTCCGCCACCGGGGTGGGCACGGCAAAATCCCTGACGACCTCCGGGAATCCCTCGACGAAAGCCTGCGGGAATGCGGCCAGGGGAGCTTCGAGCGCATACACCCTGAACCCGCCGCATTCACCCTCCAGCTGCTCCACCCGGGCGAATGTGGACGCCCCTTGAGGAGTCACCGCCTCACGAATCCAAGGGAGCGTCCCCCAGGAAACCAGTACGACCGAATCGAGCCCTCGCGCCATTGCCCTGGCCAGCTCCTCCTCGGCGGGCTGCGAAGTCACCTCCGCCCCCACAGCAGGCCTCTGGGCGTGGCAAGCACGCGCGGACCCTCCGCGTCATGGCACCGCTCGCGGACGAGCCGACCGTAATGCCGTCCGCGTACGCATCGAGGCCGGGCCGGCTGCCCGTCACAGCATGTCGGTGAGATCCGGCCCGAGCCCGTCAATGATGTCAGGGACCTTGATCCCGTAGCCGTCGGCAACTCCGAAGTACGTTGGCTCACCAGGTTCGGCTGTAACTCCGAGCAGGCCGTCAAGACTGCGCAGTGCTGCCGCGAGGCGCGGGGCATTGTGCGCGTAGACGGCGGGGTGCGGCTGCCCTCGAAAATCGCATGGGTTCCATACGTCATGAAACACCGACAGCTCGGCCGAGAGGCCAATCGGATCGGGAGACACGCTCAGTTCGACAAGGCGGGGTTCGCGATGGCGTTTCCCTTCCGCGTCGAGCCAGTCACCGGAGCCCACCACGAGGATTGCCGACATCTCTGCCGCAGGATGTCCGACCGGTTGGCACGACCGCACCTGTTCAGCGATTGTTGAATCGTCCAGCGAACGCCCCACGACATCAATGCGGCTGTGAATCCCCAGCCCACCCTTGCCCACCTCGAACCAGCTCCATTCCAAAGAGGCGGGCTCCAGCAGCTCATGCTCACGCAGGGCGGCAGCCATACGGGCAGCTGCCACGAGAGCCGACTCCAACCCTGCCGCCGCCACCTCCTCCAGATCCCAGAACCATGAGCCGCATTCCCTCGGCGCGCGCATCAAAATCGACATGGAACTTCCTTACGGGGTGGCAGCATTGGTAGGAAACACGGTGACGGAGCCGTCTGCGAAGCGTAGCTCGAAGGAGGCATTGGTCCGGTCTGCCGCCCTCTGGACCCACTTGAAGATCTGCTCCGTCATCGCCCCCTTCACGTCATGGATGTCAAGAATTGCCACCTTGACCCTCACCCCGGCACCTGCCAGCTGCTTCTCCGCAATCCCTCCCACGGCCGACTTTATCCCCTTGGCGCTCTTTACGTCCTTGAGCTGAGCGCCGTACTCGATACCGTCCTGGGACCTGGCAAGAACATCCAAGTCGAGTTTTTCCTCGGGTAACTTCAACTCGAACTCGATATTTTCCATGTTCTTGGCCTGCAGTTCAGCCGCATGCTCCAGTGCCTGATGGACGGCGGGCATCATGTCGCCCTGCTTCACCTGGAAGATCAGCATTCTGTAACCCGGAGTGTGGGCAAACCTTCCGCTGGAAATGTACTCGGCAACGGCCGCCCCGTACTCCGACTTACGCAACTGGGTCAGCATGCGCCCCTGGTCAACCGACGCGACCTTTGACTCCACCAGAGCCGCCGTGAGGTCTGCCTCTTGCTCGGGGGCCATCTTGCCGGTGGGCTGCTGCGCCACGCGATCACCGTCCAGATGCACTGGCGGCTGATCAGGAGTCCCGGGGTCGTGTGCTCCGGCATCGCCACCGTCCGAACCGCCGCGATTCCCGGAGCCGACGTCGGGCGCACCCGCTCCGTCATGACTCGCGGGTTGCCCGTCAGAGCCGTGGGTTTCGCCGCCCGGTGTGGGGTCGCCTGGGGTGTGGCCACCCGTGGGTGCGATGTCTGACGTGTGGGTGCTGCCCGAGGGGGCGGGGTCGATGTGGCCGTTGTGGATGGTGTCGCCGCCTCGCGCGCCGACGCCGGCCATTTCGGGGACCTTGGTCGGGGTCGGGGTCGGGTTGGTGGTGGGGGCTTCGGCCGTGGGTTGGTGCAAGGTGCCGTCGGCCTTGAGGAGGTTGCCGTCCGGGTCCATGTACGTGGCCGGGCCCTCGAAAGGAAGTTTGACGGTGCCCGGGGGCAGGGTGGCCGTGCCGTCGGGGAGTCTGACGGTGCCGTCGGGGAGTTTGACCGAGCCCGCAGGTACCTCTGCGCCGGCGGGGGGCTTGACCGTGCCGTCGGGTAGGAGGTGGGCGCCTTCGGGGAGGGTGAATGCGCCGTCGGAGAGGGTCGGGGCCTCGATCTTGCCGATGCCCCGGAAGCCTGCCACCACGTCGCTGATCTTGGAGAGGCCGGCGCCCGCGCCCTTGAAGACGTACGTCACGGGGTCGATGACATGGCCGACCTTGCCCGCGGCGGAAATCGCCTTCGCCGCCATGCCCGCCTTGCCGGCGCCCGACGCCGCGCCGCCCGTACCGCCCGTGGCGATGGTGGTGACCACGTTGAAGGTGACCGCGCCCGCCGCGCGCGAGGGGTTGTGCTGCCACTCGTCCCAGGCCAGGAGCGCCTTGCCGGTCTCCTTCGCCGCGGTACGCGAGTCCCGCAGCCAGGACGGCAGGTCCTTGTCGTCCGCCATCAGGAAAGCCACGTTGAGGCCCGGGACGGAGGTGATCGCGGAGAACGTGGAGAGCTTGGCCAGTCCGGTCCACGCCTCCTTGCAGGCGTCCCAGCCGTCAACGCCCACCAGGGTGCCCAAGCCCTTGAGCGTGCCCCACACCCCGTCGACCAGGACGCCCTTGCCGAAGTCCCAGGCGTGTTCCCAAACCTGCCACGCGGGAACCGACTCCTCGACCACATCACCCCACGGCAGCGACTTCGATGCCTTCAAAGCCTTCGCGTCATAGCCGTACATGCCGGTCGCGTGCGAGCCGTCGTCCTTGGACAGGGGCACCCCGCAGAACAAGGTGACGATCTTGTTGTAGCACGCCCGCTCCGCGTCCTGGAACTGCGCCCACACCTCCGCGACCTCGTCACGGCGATCGAGGTTCTCCTCGATCAGATCGCCGTCCTCACGCCACTTGTCCTCACGGGACACCTTCGTCCGGAAGACCGCGGCTTCCCCACGCAGCCGGTCCAGCTTCTTCACCAGCGGCGTCACGTCATGCGCGTACGTCGTCAACGCACCCGAAATCACCTTCAGATCCGAGGTGAAGGAAGCGGTGACATCGACGACGGGCTTCGTCACCGCGAACAACTGCTCCGCCTCGGGCGCCTGATAGAACGCCGACAGCCCGCCGAACGTCGTGTGCACGTCCGACCCCGCCGTGGCGATCCTCGACCCGTCCCCCGACAGGGCCTTCGTCCTCGTCTCCAGCTCCGCCAGATTGCCCGTGAAGACGGGTATCTCAGCCGGATCGACCGGATCGTTGCTCACTCACTGCCCCCCATACGTCAACACATCAACGGATGCGCCTCACCGGGCGCCGCCGACTCGCGCGGCGGCCTTCGCACAGGTGACGGTCGGCCGCGCCGGGCCACTTCCTCCCACACCCCTTGCATGTGGCCCCACTTGGCACGCGAGTCCCTGTCTACCCAGGAGGAGTTGCGAACACAAACCCGATTCCCGTCGTCCGGCAGATTGGCTGAACCGCACCCCTCCGCCTCCTGCGGCGGCAGGCCCTGAGGCAGCGGGCCTCCCTCGGGGTGGCGTGGCCGGGAGCGGGGGACGGAGCGCAGCGGGTTAACGTCGGGGTTACAGGGAGGCAGCTTCCCGTTCACCCCGGTTCGCGAGGTTTTCCGTATGACAGTGACGTCCTCCCCCCGCACGGCCCGCACCGTACGGGTGGTCGCCCATCGCGGGGCTTCCCATGAGCATCCCGAGCACACCCTCGCCGCCTATCGGCAGGCCATCGCCGACGGGGCCGATTCGCTCGAGTGCGATGTACGGCTCACCGCCGACCACAAGCTCGTCTGTGTCCACGACCGGCGCGTGGAGCGGACCTCCGACGGACGGGGGGTCGTGTCCGAGATGACGTACGAGGAGCTGCGCGCCCTCGACTTCGGGGCGTGGAAGGGGGCCGGCCACGCCGGGGCCCGGGTGTTGCTCTTCGAGGACCTGCTCCGGGAGGCGCTGGCCGCGCCCCGCCCCGTCGGGCTCGCCGTCGAGACCAAGCACCCGACCCGCGCCGGCGGCCGCCTGGAGGGCGAACTGGTGCGGATGCTGCGGGAGTACGGGCTGGCCGACGGCGCGACGGGCCGGATCGAGGTGATGAGCTTCTCCCGTGCCGCGCTGACCCGGATGCACCGGCTCGCGCCCGGGCTGCCCGCCGTGTACCTCATGGAGCGCCGGCTCAGGCCGGTCCGGCCGCCGTACGCCACCCACGCGGGCCCGGGGATCTATCTGGTGCGGCGCGATCCGGGGCTGGTGGGCCGGCTCAAGGCGAAGGGTCTGGCCGTACGGGTGTGGACCGTGGACGAGCCCGAGGACGTGGAGCTGTGCGTGCGTCTCGGCGTGGACACCGTCATCACCAACCGGCCGCGCGAGGTGCGCAAGCTGATCGACGACATGTGACGGACACCCGGCCGGGGTGCGCCGGCCGGGTGTGGGGGGGGGTGGGGGCGGGTGTGCGTGGTGGATCTACACGAAGCGCTGGTTCGACGCGCCGTTGCAGGTCTGCAGGCGCAGCGGCTCGTGCGCGGCGGCCACCGTCAGGCACATGCCCGGGGAGGCCGCGGGGCGCAGGGTGGCGCCGTCACGGACGAACTGCTGGTTCGCGCCGCCGTGGCAGTTCCAGATGATCAGGCCGGTGCCGGCGCCGTAGTTGGCGCCGGGGACGTCGAGGCAGCGGTCGTGGGTGAGTCCGACGTGGACCGACTTGCGGGCCGCGTCGTACCACCAGTCCTGGTTGCGGCCGCCGTGGCAGTCCCAGCCGACGACCTTGGTGTCATTGGCACTGGCGCCGCCGAAGGAGTCGAGGCAGTTGCCGGTCGCCTCGTTCTTGAGCGGCTTGTACAGCTCGTCCCAGGCCCCGGCCTGCAGGACGGGGGTCCCGGTGCTCGCCGGGTCCGCGCAGGAGGCCTCGCGCAGGCCCGAGTCGTAGAGCTGGGTCAGGCAGGACGCGAACGCGCCGTGGCCCCGGTAGTTGGGGTGGAAGGACTGTCGGGCGGTGTTCTCGTCCCACGGGAAGTGGTCCCCGAGGTCCAGGTAGAGGCCGCGGGCCCAGGTGTCCTCCATGCAGACCTCGTGGCCGTTGAAGAGCCGCGAGTTGTCCAGGTAGGTGGCGCCGGCCGCGAGGGCCGCCGCGCGCATGCCCTTCTCGAAGGTGGGCACCGCGTAGTTGCGGCCCCAGGCGGCGTCGGAGTCGTATCCGGCGCAGCCGCCGGGCAGCTTGCCGGGGAAGCTCGGGTTGTCGTAGAAGTCGGGTCCGATGGGGCTGGGGTAGCCCATCACGACCAGCTTGTAGTCCGAGTCGGCGTAGCCCGCGCCGCGCATGACCGTCTTGAGGTCTGCGATGGTGGACTCCACCTTGGGCTTCAGGCCGTCGACGCGCGCCTGCCACCCGGGGCCGTACTTGGGCTCGCAGGTGCCCTGGCTGAGCACCCAGCGGGTCACGCAGTCGGTCATGACCGGGCCGAACTGCAGGTCGTCGTTGGCTCCGGCGACCAGCAGCACCATCTTGATCCGGGTGTTGCGGGCCTTGATGGCGAGGCTGTCGCTCTGCACGAGCTCGTCGGCGTACTGCTTGCCGCCACCGATCTTGATGTTGCCGGTGTACCCGCCGGAACAGGCCACGTTGAAGGTGAGGTCGGCCGGGATGCCGGTGCGGTGGATCGCCGAGTCGGGCGAGCGGTGGCACTGGTTGCCTGGCGTATTGGTCGCGGGGTCGTAGTTGCCGACGCCCTCGCCCGAGATCTCGCTGTCGCCGAGGGAGATCAGTCCGGTCTTGCGCTCGCCGAGCGGGCGGACGGCCGCGTCGCCGTAGATCTTCACGGCCTCGGCGGCGCGGATCGTCTCCAGCTCGGGCGGGAGCGGGGTGACGGCCGCGGCCGGGGCGGCGGGGGCCGCCGGGGTGGCCGCCTGGGCCATGGGGGTGATGGCGGTGACGCCCCCGAGGGCGGCCGCGATCGCCGCGACGGCGGCGAAGGTAGATCTGAGCCTGGGTTTCATGTGCGTACGAGTCATGAACGCCTCCCCGAGATTGGTGTTACCCACGGTATTTACTGGTCAGTAGGGGAGTTGGGAACACTTCGAACACGACAATTGCTCAACTTTTTGAGGAGACCACGAACATGACAGACGCTCAGCAGGCCGGTCACGAGGACGAAGAGTTCCGGATCGAGCACGACTCCATGGGCGACGTACGGGTCCCCGCGCACGCCAAATGGCGAGCTCAGACCCAGCGCGCGGTGGAGAACTTCCCCATTTCCGGGCAGCGCCTGGAGCGCGCCCACATCGAGGCGTTGGCCCGCATCAAGGCCGCGGCCGCCACGGTCAACGCCAAGCTCGGCGTGGTGGACGAGGACATCGCCGAGGCGATCCGCTCCGCCGCTGCCGAGGTCGCCGAGGGCCGCTGGGACGAGCACTTCCCCGTCGACGTGTTCCAGACCGGGTCCGGCACCTCGTCCAACATGAACGCCAACGAGGTCATCGCCACCCTGGCCACCGAGCGGCTCGGCTGCGACGTGCACCCCAACGACCACGTCAACGCCTCGCAGAGCTCCAATGACGTGTTCCCGTCTTCCATCCACATCGCCGCGACCGCCGCCGTCACACGCGCGCTGATCCCGGCGCTGGATCACCTCGCGGCCGCACTGGAGCGCAAGTCCGACGAGTTCACCGCCGTGGTCAAGGCCGGCCGCACCCACCTGATGGACGCCACCCCGGTCACCCTGGGCCAGGAGTTCGGCGGGTACGCCGTCCAGCTCCGCTACGGCGTGGAGCGGCTGCGCGCCGTGCTCCCCCGGCTGGCCGAGCTGCCGCTCGGCGGGACCGCAGTCGGCACCGGGATCAACACCCCGCCCGGTTTCTCGGCCGCCGTGATCGCCGAGGTGGCCGCGGCCACCGGGCTGCCGCTCACCGAAGCCCGCAACCACTTCGAGGCCCAGGGCGCGCGGGACGCGCTGGTGGAGACCTCCGGGATGCTCCGTACCGTCGCCGTCTCGCTCACCAAGATCTCCAACGATCTGCGCTGGATGGCCTCCGGGCCGCGCACGGGATTGGCTGAAATCAACCTCCCGGATCTCCAGCCGGGGTCCTCGATCATGCCCGGGAAGGTCAATCCGGTCGTCCCGGAGGCCGTCCTGATGGTCGCCGCGCAGGTGACGGGGAACGACACCGCGGTGGCGGTGGCGGGCGCCGCCGGCAACTTCGAACTCAACGTGATGCTCCCCGTGATGGCGCGCAACCTGCTCGAGTCGATCAGGCTGCTGGGCAACGTGAGCCGCCTGCTGGCGGACCGTACGGTCGACGGGATCACCGCCAACACCGCCCGGGCCAGGGAGTACGCCGAGTCCTCGCCCTCCGTGGTGACCCCGCTGAACCGGTACATCGGCTATGAGGAGGCCGCCAAGGTCGCCAAGAAGTCGCTCGCGGAACGCAAGACGATCAGGGAGGTCGTACTGGAGTCGGGCTACATCGAGCGCGGCGATCTGACGCTGGAGGAACTGGATCAGGCCCTTGACGTGCTGCGTATGACCCGACCCTGAGCGGGGGCCGGATCCGGACGTTTCCCGTCCCCGTTCACCTCCGTGACCTGCACCGCAGCGGGGCCGCCGACCCCAGCCCTAAGATCTGCGCATGACAGGTACCGGAGGCCGCGGGGGCGGCGTGGCGCACGACGGGGCGCGGGGCACGCACTGGTCGCCAGGGGAGCAGATCCTCTGGCGGTACCGCGATCACGCCCCGGGCCCGAAGGGCCGGGTGCACATCTGCCGCCCGGTGACCGTGGTGCAGGACACCGACGACCTGCTCGCCGTGTGGATGGCCCCGGGCACCGAGTGCGTCAAGCCGGTGCTCGCCGACGGGACCCCGGTCCACGCGGAGCCGCTCGCCACCCGCTACACCGCGCCGCGGACCACCGTACGGTCGCGCTGGTTCGGGGCGGGCGTGCTGAAGCTGGCCCGGCCCGGGGACCCGTGGTCGGTGTGGCTGTTCTGGGAACACGGCTGGCGGTTCAAGAGCTGGTACGTGAACCTCGAGGAGCCCCGTTCGCGATGGTCGGGCGGGGTGGACTCGGAGGACCACTTCCTGGACATCTCCGTCTACCCGGACCGGACGTGGAAGTGGCGGGACGAGGACGAGTTCGCGCAGGCCCAGCGGGCCGGGCTGATGGACCGGGAGCAGGCGCTGCGGGTGCAGGCCGCCGGGCGCGCGGCGGTGGACGTGATCAAGGCCTGGGGTACGCCGTTCCGCGACGGCTGGCAGGATTGGCGGCCGGACCCGGCCTGGGGCGTTCCGGTTCTGCCCCGGGACTGGGACCGCACTCCGGCGCATATGACCTCATGAGACCCTTGATGCGCCCCCGGTGGGCAATCATAGGATCGTCCCGCGCCGGTTCCCCGCGGCGCCGCCGCGAGGTCGTACATCCGTAAATGTCGTGCTGTGAGCGGGACTTGACCGGAGGTCAACGCAAGACGAGAGGTAACGAGCGGGACGCGGAACCGCGGGGTGATGGTGTCCCCGCCGCTGAGCGGGTATACCGCGACTGACCGAGTTGAGTGCAGCGCACATCGAGCGCAAACGGACGGAATTCCACGCGTGACGGAGTACCCCACCTCGCAGGAGGGCCCGCAGCCCGCCACGGCCGCCGCGACACCGGCCCCGGGCAGCTCCGGCGCGCCCTCCGCCGGCACGGCCCGCGGCGGGCTGGGCCAGGTCGCCGTCGCCTCCGGCGGAGGAACCGACGAACCGGGCCACGGCAAGGCCCCGGTACCGGCCGCCGAGGCCGTCCGCGGCACGGGCGCGGGCTCGGGCACGCCCGACGGACGCCTGCCCCACGCACGCGGCGCCGAGGCCGCCCGGGGCGCCGGCGCGGACACGGGCGCCAACGCCCCCGGTGACGCCGCCCAGGACCCCGCC
>NZ_JBHWVJ010000134.1:0-13786 GCF_042736725.1 Streptomyces sp. NPDC060028
GCCCCGGGGCCGGCCCTCCCGGGGGGGGGCGGCGCGGCCCGCCCCGCCCGCCCCCCGCCCCGAGCCCGGCAGGGGCCTGCGGGCAGGGTCGATCTGCGCGCGGGCTCCCCTCAGCAGGTGATGGTGACCTCGTGGACCACCGGCCTGGCCGTCCAGGGGAACGAGGCCACGCCGAAGGTTCCGCGGACGGTCGAGCCGCACGGGACCGTGCTGACCAGCCCGTGTACCTCGAGGTTCGAAGAGGCGAAGATGACCGGCTTGGTCTGGGTGGCGGGTGTGGTGCCGCCGACGACCTCCACGGACAAGGTCGTGAACAGCTCCTTCGCGCCGGGCGCCGGGCTACCAGGGGAGGGCGGGCCGGCGAGCCCGACCGTGCCGTAGAACTCGACGGTGGTACCGGAGATCTCGGCGCACACCCGCGTGGCCAGACCCGCCTGGAGGCCCGAGTTCCCGCAGGAGGTGACGGTTTCGCTGGTGTCGGTCTGAGCGACGGCAGCGCTGGCAGGAGTGATCGCGTATATGGCCAGGCTCGCGGCACCGGCGGCAAGCAGTGCTAAACGATTCATCGGGCTCTCCTCATCATGAATCACCGTCCAGGGCTCCTCCCCGGCGGTGCGTATGACATGTGATATTTCACATGTCATTAGAACGCGAGATGAGGGAGACCTGAACTCCCGGTGGCCGCCCCATGACACTCTCGACGGCCAGCGCGGTACGCGACGTGGCGCCCGGGGACGTGGCCCCCAAGTGGCCGTCGGACCCGCGACGGACCAGGGCGAGGCATTCCCGTACGGCGCCTTCTTCGGCGACCAGGGCCGCCACGACCGCACCCTCACCACGTTCTTCCTGCTCGCCCGTACGGACCTGGCCCCGGACCTGACCTCGGATCTCGGGCCGGCGCCCAGCTGGGCACCCGCAGCCGGCATGCCGGCCTGCGGGGCCAGACCATCACAGGCTGGCGAGGAGGTCCTCCAGCGGGGCGGGCACCTGGTCGGGGGCGAGGGCTTCGACCAGGAGGCGGCCATAGCGGATCTTGCGGCCCTTCTTCGTGCCGATGAAGCGCCGCAGTTGCTGGTGCCGGGGCCGGCCGTGCTGGGCGGGCTGCCGTACGAAGGTCTGCCAGGCGCGTAGCTCGTCCTCGTCCTGGACGATCTGCTCGATCCGCGCCGGGCCCAGCGCACGGATGAGCTCGTCCTCCAGGTCCGCCGTGCAGACGAAGACGCCCGGGCGCGGCGCCCAGGCCGGGTTGAGGCTCCGGTCGAAGAATGGCTTCTCGCGCTCGTCGCACAGGCCGATCAGGCGCAGGCCGAGACCGGACGGCCCGAGGAGCCCCGCGTAGCGGCCGACGCTCATCGCCCCGCCCATCGGCACCACGCACACCCCCTCGGCCGCCAGGTCACGGCCCCGCCCCGCGGCCAGCGCCTCGACGGCCGCGAGGTCACTCAGCCCTTCCAGCAGGACCGCCGTGTGCACCCCGAGGAGCTCCGCTTGCTCCCTCGCCGGCCCGCCGGAGCCACCGGCCGCCCAGGCTGTGACCGTGTCCCGGAACATGCGTATGTCGACCATGCCAGGGAGTCTGCTACGTCCACCGACGGCGTCGCACGCGATATTCGGCTGCGCGCGCACGACAGGCGTCGAGCCGAAGCCGAGTGGAGAAGTGGAGGCAATCGCGGTCGGGCGGCCCTGCAGACCGGCCGGCGTGTCGGCCGCCGACGCGCGGACGGGGGTGGCGGCGTTCACCTGGTCGGGCCAAGCGAAAGCGCCCGGCTGCCGCGAATGGCCCAGCACCGGAACACCTGACAGGCGCGAGTCGGATGAGATGCCTAACGTCGATGCCAGACACATCGGTTTGCCAAACGTGTGGAGACGTCATGCCCCATCGAGGCCGCTGGCTGGCGGGCGCCTGCGTAGGTACGGTTGCTGCCGCCCTGCTTGCCACCGGGGGCGCCCTCGCCACACCGCCGCGTGAGGATTCCGGCGGTGACGACGGCAGTGAGGTCGCAGTGGGTGCCTATCTCCACTACGGCTCGCCCGGCGTCGACAGGATGCAGGAACTCTCGCGCTGGCTCGGGGGTGCAGAGCTGCGCGCCGGGCACACCTACCTGCCCGGCGACACCTGGTCGAACATCGAGGGGGCACCCGATTCCTTGCGCAGCTGGGCACGGTGGCGCAACGCGAGAGCCGATCGGCTGTTCGTCCTGAACGTGCCCATGCTGGAGGGCAACGAGGCCGGCGTCCCTGACCGCCAGGTCGCCGAGCTGCTCCGCTCCGGCGCGCAAGGCGAGTACGACCACCACTTCCGGCGGCTGGCCAGGCGTCTGGTCGCCCTCGGGGTCCCGGACACGGTGATCGTGCTCGGCTGGGAGATGAACGGCTTCAACTACACCCACCGATGCCGGCCCGACCCCGAGAGCTGGAAGAGGTACTGGCGGCGCATCGTGGGTGCCATGCGCTCTGTGGAGGGGGAGCAGTTCCGTTTCGACTTCGCCCCCAACCGCGGCGGTGACGCGATCGCCTGGACCAAGTGCTACCCCGGCGACGACGTGGTCGACGTCATCGGCATGGACTCCTACGACCAGCCGCCCGGCCACACCTTCGAGGAGCAGGTCACCCAGCCCTACGGACTCCAGCAGCAGGTCGACTTCGCGAAGGCGCACGGCAAACAGATCTCGTACCCGGAGTGGGGGCTGTTCCGCAACGGCGACAACCCCCAGTACATGCGGGACATGCTGGCCTGGATCGACGAGCAAGAGCCCCTCTACCACAGCATTACGGACTACTGCCCGCACGGTGTGTGGCAGTGCAGCCAGAACCCGCGCTCCGCGCGAGTGTTTCGGGAGTTCCTGTCCCATAGGTAGGGCCGTCTGCTCGTCATGCTCTGATGTCCTCGACGGGGCGGCGATTACCCGAGGGGTAATCGCACCGCCCAGCCTCCTCAGTTACGTTCTGGTCATCGCTCACGCCCCCGGAACGAAGGAGCCCGTGGTGTCCGCTTATGGCTTCGCTCATCTGCGCAGTCGCCGGAATCACTCGGACGTCTTGCAGTACCTGGAGCGCATCCAGGCAACCCTCGACCCCTTCGCGGGCCGTTTCGTCATCCACGGTCCGCCGACCGAAGTCGTGGAGGGGACGTGGCCCGGCAGCATGGTGCTGATCGAGTTCCCCAGCCTGGCCGAAGCCCGTGACTGGTACGGCTCTCCCGCCTACCGGGCCATCCTGCGTCTGCGTACCGACCATGTCGAGGGCGACTTGCTGCTGATCGAGGGCGTCGGGCCGAACTACGACCCGGCCGAGCGTGCTCGCACCTTGCGAACAGAAGCCGGGCGAGCGGGCCGGTCGGCGACGTAGTCCTGGCAGCCGCCACTTCAGGCCTTGCGACGGATCGCTCGCCGTTCTTCCCCACTCCGCCACTGTCCGAGCCGCAAAGGCATCGGCCGGCCGGCCCACCCCGGAGCCTCACGCAGCGTGGGGAACCTGCGCCAGGTACCCCCGGAGGGGGTGACCGTAGGCGCGTCTCGGACGCGTTACGGAACTGCCACAGCGTTGCGTCCCGAAGAACCGCGCAGGACGTGGTGCTGTGTTCACCGATGCGCGCCGGTGTCGGACCGGTCGTGAACCTCGGGGAGACCTCATGCAGTACTCAGCAGGCGTCGGCCGGACCGCAGCAGCACTGGTGGCAGCGGTGGCGGTCACCGCCTTGGCGGGGGGCTGCACTCCCTCCGGGGGCGACGGCGCGATCGCCAAGCCCTCGGGGCCGCCCGTGGCGTCGGCGTCGCCGACGCCACCCGCCGGCTCCTCCTCCGTAGGAGGAACGAGCGGCGGTGCCGGCCACACCGCCCCCAGCGCCTCGGCACCTGCCGCGGGCGGCGGCGGGAAGCCCTGCACCGCCGGCCAGGTCAAGGTGTCCGCCGCCCACCAGGCCGACGTCCGGCCGACGGGTACGGGAACGGGAGCCGCCCTCGTCTCGGTCACCAACTCATCGGCGCACGCCTGCACCCTCAGCGGATTCCCGACGGTCGCCGGAGCCGGCAACGGCTCCCCCGACCGGAACGCCCCGCTCGCCACCACCCACACCGGTTCGGCCTCCACGGTGTCCCTGGCCCCCGGCGCCCGAGCCTGGACGAAGCTGACCTTCGTCAACGTCCAGGGCGAAGCCGACGGCTATTGCGTATCCGGCGCCACGCCCGTCACCTTCCCCACGCTCGTCCTCGGCGTCCCCGGCGCGGGCTCGCATCAGATCGCCATGGACGACGGAGTCCTCGCCGAGTGCGACAACAAGGTGACCGTCACCGCCTTCTCGTCGGCCAAACCCTCCTGAAGGCAGCCCACCAGGGCGAGAGCCACGGACCTCATGGCCGGGGCGGCAGTCTGCCCCTGGCGGGGGCCGTCGCGTCAGCGGATTCGCCCGAGGTCGCGCGCAGGGCCCGTTACCCTCTCGGACGGCTTCAGGTGTCCGATCCGGCGGTCTACCTCCCTTTGCTCACCCACCCCCATCCCCAGGTCCGTGCCGACGCGCTTTTCGCAAAGGGGTGTTCGTCAGCGACTCGGTCCCTGACGGCCACGGCCGGCGCGTCCGGGTGTGCGTGGTGCCGTAACTCCGCCGGGGAGCCACCTAATCGGCTGTGCCGAGTCGCGCTGCCATCCGTTGGCGCGTCCAGGTGACGAAGTTGTCGCCGGGACTCGCCAACGGCACGTCCGCCAGCAGAGATTCGATCTCCTCCTTCGGAGCGTCGTCGACCCGAAGGAGGATCTCCACTCTCTTGAGCGGCACGAGTCGCACGACCGGCAAGGCCGGGTGACGACACTCTTGAAGGAGATTGCTGCGGTCGAGAAGGTGAACGATCTGCGGGATGACCTCATCGTGCAGGACCGCCGCCAGTGCCTCGCCGCAAACGTGGCTGTTGTCCACGCGCAGGGCCCACCGCTCGCGGAACGGCACCGCGGAGTCCGGAGCGTGCGCTGCGTGAAGCGGCGGGATCACGCTGCCGGCCAGCACCGCGGGGCCGAAGGCGATGGGGGATCGGGCCCCACCGTTGACCGAGTACCGGTCGATCCACTCCCAGTACGGCGCCGGCACGATGCGGTAGCCGACCTCGAAGACGGCCGCATCAGGGTCTACGTAGTGACGGGCGAACCCGAGGATGGCTTGATCGCCATTGCTGGCGGTGAGGCGGAAGGTGCGGCCGGACCTCTTGAAGCCGGCGGCTTTCATTACAGGGGCCAGGTGCTGCTTGACCAGCAGGTCCAGCGCTGTCATCGATGCTTTCCTCGTTCTGCGGGGTGTGGACCTGAGACCGGAATTGCCTGGAGGAGTTCGTGAGGGAGGCGGCCAGGCCAGCCCGTCCCATGGCTCGGTCAGCTCCTCCAGCCGACAACAATCACGACGACCGTCACAACCCCCATGTATTTGCAGGCCCTGGCTTCGACTGGCAATCATGCGGCACGACCCCGGCGGGGCGGCCTGGCGGTAGTCGGTCGTGGCGCCTCAGACAAGCTTGAGTACGCGTACTCATGCGCACCCCTCGGCCGGCTTGGCAGGGTGCGGCCATGACGCAGGTACTCCCCGAACCTTCGCCTCGACGCCGATGGCCCTGGTCGAGCAAGACGACTCGTGCGAAGGACGTGTCCATTGGCATCGTGCTGTTCCTGACAGAGGCCGTCGTCTACGTGGGGAAGGGCTTCGGCGACGGCCTGGAGGTATGGGCTGCGCAGGGGGACGAGGCGAGGATCGAAGCGTCGCGAATCGCGAGCCTCGCTTGGACCGAGCACTTCCTCGTCGTCGTGCTGGTCTTCGCCGGGCTCGCGGCACTGACCCGCGCACCGTGGACAGTGGTCCTGCAACTCGTGGCGGCCGGAGCCGTGGCCGCGCTCCTCGCGCTCGCGCAGCACGACTACGACCGTACCCACCCACGTCCTGCACCCGTCCCGAGCGCCGGGTACTCGCCCTGTTACAGCGGCAGCGGGAGGTGCAACTGATGTGACCTGCTCCGCCAACTCGGCTGCTCGATCAGCCTCCCGCAGCGTTCCCGCCCGGCGCCACCGTACTCAGTACAGCTTGTTCACCGCGGTCCGCAGGGTGTTCTTCCAGGCGGCCACGGGCGGTTCGCCCCAGTAGCTGGACCACAGGACCAGCGTGACCGTGTCCCCGTCGCGGCCCACACCCCACAGGTAGTTGAAGTCGGGGCGCTCGTGGGCGTTGGCGTTGAAGGTGTGCATCCCCTGGAGGGTGGCGCCCTCCTCCACGTCCACCACGCCGTGGTCATAGGCGGTCGCGGTCACACCGGGCTCCTGCGGGTCGTTCGCGCAGTCGGCGTAGTTCTGCCGGGTCGCGTCCGCGAACGTGATGGCCTCGGCCTCCGTGGGGAAGACCACCACCTTCTGCTGGGCGTGTGCGGTCTCGGCGGTGGTGAAATCCCGGTTCCAGACGTTCACTTCGGGGCGCTCCGCCGGCCAGCCCGCGAGGCAGTCGTACGACTCGCCTCAGCCTCGCGAGACCGGGGCGGCGCGCCACGACTCGGTTTTGGGCAGGTCGGAGATGTACAGGGTCCCCGGCCGCGGCCGCCACTGGTCGGCGTCCGCGGCCGAGCCCGACGCCACCCCGACCGCCAGCACCGCGGCTCCCACCACAGACAAACACCACCAAAGGGGAGTCACGTGCGATCGCCGGGAGTCCCGCGCCGGGGAAGGCGCGCTCGGCAGGTCGGCCGTAACTCCCGGCGGGCCAAGGCGGTGTGGGTCTATTCTGCCCGCCATGATCGACTGGAACAGCATCGAAGCCGCAGCCTGCGCCGTGCCCGCCGACCGCCCCATGGAAGAACTGGTGCGCGGACTCTCCCACGCCCTGGCGGATCCCGATCCGCTGATCCGGGACGGAGCGGCCTACTCCGTCCTGTCGACCTGGATAGACCGCGGGGTGATCGACGAACCCCGGCGCCTGGCGCTGGGAGACGAGATGGTCGCCCGCTTCTGCGACCGGGAGATCCAGGCCCGCACGTTCGCTCCCCTCGTGCTCGACATGCTCGTGGGCAAGGGGGATCTCAGAGCCGACTGGGTGGCCGCGTTCGAGCGGTGGTACCCGAACGAGAGGGACCTGCGCGGCCACGACGAGAAGCTCGGCTGGCTCCACGCGGTTGCGCACGGCGCGGACCTGCTGGGCCGCTTCGGGTGCCACCCCGAGGTGGCACCGGTACGGATGCTGGACCTCGCCGCCGCCCGGCTGACGGCCGACACCGATCATGTATTCGATCAACTGGAGGACGACCGGCTGGCAATGGCGATCGCCCGTATCCTCACCCGGTCCGACATGAGCGAGCGCGACGCGACGACCTGGCTGGACCCGATCGGCACCTGCTTCGGAGCCGATCGCATCAGGACCCCGGTCCCCGCACACCTCACCAACTGCCTGCGCACGCTGCGGATGCTCTACGTCTTCGCGGACCGGGGCGTACGGCCCAACGCCGCGTCGGAGCCACGAGCCCTTCACCACCATGAGGCGGTCAAGGCTCACCTCGCCGCGGTCCTCGATCTGATCGTCAAGCGGTGACGGTGACGGTGACGGTGACGGCGACATGCGGCTGGGCTCGGCCGTTGCGGAGATGCCCTCGGCCGACCCCACGCCGCGATCAGCGGCATCCGCGATCGCTGACCCGCTCGTCCTCTCTTCCGCAGGCGGGCAGTCAGAGGCATCGTGTTGCCTGTGAATGACGTTGCGCTCTACTTCCCGTACGTCAACTTCCCCGACGACGCCTGGGTCAAGGCAGTGGCCCTGCACTGGCCGCAGCTTGGGCGGATCCACCCGAGGGGCTACTACGGCCTACGCGACTCCGACACGGTCAAGCGTCTCCAGGACGAGCTCGACTTCATCGTGGACGTGAGGCCCAAGGTCAGCGGCCCGCGTTGGATAGGCGACGACGTCGTGGCGAGAGTCGATCCTGTGAGTGTGAGTGCCCGTTGGACCGGATCATTGGGCATTGAGGATCAAGTGGATGTGCTGTTCTTCGACTTCCTCGACAGATACCAGGATCAGATGATCCCCCGGTACGGGGCCGATGCGCTCGGTATTGAATCCCTGCGCACTCGGGACATCCATGACGAACTCCTGCCGCTCGACCCCCGCTTGCAAGAGGTTCATCCGGGCAAGATGACTTACGGTCTCGCGCAGCGGTTGGCGGAGGTCGGACTGCTGGTGTCAAGGAGCTATCAGTGGCGCCGCGCAGATGACGGGAAGGTCCTCCACATAGGCGACCTGGCGATGCACCGCCGCTTGGCCGGCGCCTATTTGGCGATCCTCGCGGACGTGGTCGCTCGGGAGAACGGGATGACGCCGGTCACCGATCAAGCGCCGTTCTGTGCGGCCCCCTTGGGTTGGACGGTCGAGGCCATGGCACAGATCCTGCTCGCCGACGAGCATGAGCTTTCGGCTGAGGGCCCGACGGACTCCAGTCACATGTTCGCGGTACTGGCCCTGCAAACCGTCGTCCCCCGGGACCTGGCCGAGGTACCCGTAGAACGGATCATCGAAGCGCGGCGGAGGCTGCTGCCGCAGCTGATGCGCTATCGCGAGTTCCTCGACTCGCTCACACCGGACTTCGTCGAGATCAGTGCGGTGCGAGACCACGAGGTGAGGGCGGCCAAGCTGCGCAACCATGTGGAGAGCAAGATCGCGCAACCGCTCGAGGCGATGGAACGTGAGCTCGGCCGGCTTGGCCTACAGCCTGTCCGAGCCGCCCTGAGTCTTCAGACGCTCGCACCATCGGCGGCGTTGGGCGTACTGGCCGGCACTGTTCACCTGCCGTCCTCCGTCACCAGCGCCGGCGTGGTTGCGGGGTGCCTCGTCGGAGCGGCAACCAGTGCCCTCGACCAGCGAAGGCAGGTGCTCGCGGGCCACCCCGCCAGCTACCTGTTGAACCTACGGAGCGAGCTCGGCCCCTCGGACGCCGTCGCGCAGATCCGCTCTGCCATCCGGCGGGCGGCACCTCCACGGCGACGCCGGGGCCGGCGCAGGTGGGCACGTCGATGACGACCCTCTCCCGGGTGGAGTTCCCCTGCAGTCAGTCCTGACCTGGCCGCTCAGAGCCGGCCCAGTTCCTCCCTCAAGTCGGCCAGCCCCAGCGAGCCGAGCGACAGCGCGGCCATGTGCCACCGCTTGAGTTCGAAATCCGCGCCCTGCCGTGCCCGGGCCGTCTCCCGGCCCTGCAACCAGGCACGTTCGCCCAGCTTGTACGTGATCGCCTGCGCCGGCCGGCCCAGGTAGCGGACGATCTCGCTGTCCAGGTACGCCGGCGGGCGGCCGGAGTAGCGGCCGAGGAACTCCCGGGCCAGGGCCGGGGTCCAGCGCTGACCGGCGGCGAACGGCGAGTGCGCCGGGATTTCGAGGCGTAGGTGCATGCCGAGGTCGACCAACACGCGCAGCGCCCGCATCATCTGGGCGTCGAGGTGGCCGAGCCGGTCCTGCGGCTCGGTGTAGAAGCCGAGTTCGTCCATCAGGCGTTCCGCGTACAGCGCCCAGCCCTCGGTGGTGGCGCTGATCCTGCCGACCATCGTCTGGTAGCGGGAGAGGGACCCGGCGACGACCGTCCAGTGCGCCAGCTGGAGATGGTGGCCCGGCACCCCCTCGTGGTACCAGGTGGACACCAGATGGTGGGTCGGGAAGCGCGTCCGGCCGAGCGTCGGCAGCCAGGTGCGGCCCGGGCGGGAGAAGTCCAGCGAGGGCTGGGTGTAGTACGGGGCGGCCGCGCCGCCCGGCGGTGCGATCCGGGACTCCACCCGCCGGACCGGCCCGGCCAGGTCGAAGTACGTCCCGTCCAGCGCCTCGACGGCCTCGTCCATGAAGGTCTGCAGCCACACCCGCGTGTCCTGCACGCCCTCGACGGCGCGCCCGTGGCGGTCAAGCCAGGCCAGCACCTCCCAGGGGTCGTCCACCCCGGGTCGGATCCGCCGGGCCTCGGCTCGCATCTCGGCGAGCAGCCGGTGGAACTCCGACCAGCCGTACCCGTACGCCTCGCCCGGATCCACCTCGGCGCCGGTATACATGCGGGCGAAGCGGGCGTAGCGTTCGCCGCCGACCGCGTCCGGCTGGCCGTCGACCAGAGCGGCGTACACCCGGGCGAACCAGTCGCGCAGCTCCGCGACCGCCCCCGTGGCCACCCGAGCCGCCGTATCGACCTCCGTACGCGGGCCGGCCTCGGGGGCGCCGGCGGCCAGCGGGCCGAAGCCGCCCGTCCGCAGCCACTCGTCCAGCTGGGCCATGTTCTCGGCCACTTGACGGGGCGCCGCAGGCAGGCCTTGCCCTACGCCCACGCCGAGCGACGCCCGGTAGCCCGCCAGTGCCGCCGGCACCGCGTTCAGGCGCCGCGCGACGGCCCGCCAGTCCTCTTCCGTCGCCACCGGCATCAGGGAGAAGACCTTGCGTATCTGGTGCAGCGGCGAGGAGAGGTTGTCGACCGCACGCAGGTGCTCACCGGCCTCGAACTGTGCCAGCTCCGCCCCGAGCCTCTCCTTCAGGAGGTTCGCGCACCGCCGCTCCACCTCGCTGTCCGCGCCCGGCGCCCGCTCGACGGCCGTGAGCCGTGCAAGGGTCGAGCGCGCCAGCTCGGCCAGGGCCTGCCGGCCCTCCGGCGAGAAATCGGGGAGCGCGCCCGAAGCGCCGGGCACCCCCAGGGCGGTGCCGACGATCGGATCGAGCTCGACCAGGGCATCGACGTAGTCGTCTGAGATCCGACGGGGCAGGGCGTCCGATTGGTTCAGCACCCCGAGGGCCTGCCCGCCCCGGACAACGGCCAGTCCCGCCACCCCGCAGGATGACCGGTATCGGATCGCCCCTGGCCCGAAACCCCGAGTGCGCGCTCCGGCGGGGGCACGGGTCCAGGTCGCCTGCCCGGGCGCGGTGGAGTTGGGTACACCCCCGCCGGGGGGCCAGATGCAGTGGCCGCGGCCGCCCGGCCCGGCATCGTCGTCTGCGTAGGGACACGAGCAGACGGGCGGGATGGTCATGGAAACGGTGGCGGTGGACGGCGTGGAACCGGCGGGGCGCGGCGGGCTGTGGGGTGCGGCGGGGGTGTTCACCGCGGTGGCCTTCGTGGCGGCCGGGGTGTTCGGGGCGGCGCAGGCGGGGACCGGTGTGCCCACCGAGGTGGTGCAGCTGACCCAGTTCGGGCCGGCCGTCGGGGTGGGCGCGGTCGCGCTGTACCGGGGGAAGCGGACCCGCGAGCTGCTGCGGGGCGGGGGTGGACGTGGACCCGGCGGCTGGGTGGCCGTCCTCGGCACGGCCGCTCTCATCGTCGCGCTCACCGTGCTCGTGTACGGGGTGACCTCGGGCGGAGTGGGCTTCACAGGTCCCGGAGCCCTGCACCACCCGTTGGTACTGATCGCGGCCGCGCAGCTGCTGGGGGCGTGCGGCGAGGAGATCGGCTGGCGCTGCTTCCTCCAGCCGCTGCTGCGGACCCGGTTCGGGACGCTGGGCTCGTCGGTGGCGGTGGGCTCGGTGTGGGGTGCCTGGCACGTACCGGTCTTCGAGCAGGCCCCGGCCTACGCCGCGGGATTTCTCGTCGCCACCGTGGCCATGTCGGTCGTGCTGGGTGTCGCGCTCGACGGCACGGGCGGTCCGTACCGCCTGATGCTCTCGGGCGGCTTCCACACGCTCGTCAACCTCGGGCTGCTCCTCTTCATGGACGAGGAGTCCGGCGCGGTCCTCCCGATGCTCTGCTTCGGGCTCTCCTGCCTGGTGGTGGCCATGGCGTGGGTCGGACGGCACGCACTGGCAAAGGTGACGGCACCGGAGCCGGAACCCGCACCCGGACCCGCACCCGCACCCGCACCGACTACCCTGCACAGGACATGAGTTCGATCACCTCCCGCTTCCTTACGGCTTCCCGCCGGGGCCTGACCGCCGTCGGCCGTTGCCAGCTGGCCGGCCTGTCGGGCCTGGCGGTGACCGTCGCCGGGGCGGGCGTCGTCGGCGCGCTGCTCCTGCTGCCCGTCGGCCTCGGCCACCGGCTGCTGCCGCCGGCCGCGGCCGCGCTGCGCCGGTGCGCCGACCGCGCCCGCGTACGGGCGGCACACTGGTCCGGGGTGCGGATCAGCCCGCCGGGTCCGCTCCCGCGGACGGCGGGGGCCCGCGCGGTCCTGGCCGACGCGGGGTTCTGGCGGGACCTGACATGGGCGTGGCTGGAGCCCCTGGTCGGCGGTCTGCTGGTCGGCGTGCCCCCGTCCCTCGTCGTGTACGGGGTGTTCGGTGCGGTCGTCCAGCCGTTCGTGTGGCGGCTGCTCGACGACGGGAACTGGTACGCCTTCGTCCCCGTGCACAGCCCCGTCCTGATGCTCGCGGCGCTGGCGCTGGGCCTCGTCTTCACGGCCGCGGGCCTGCGCCTCGCACCCTACGTCCTGTGCTTGCACGCCCGCTGGAGCCGGCTGCTCCTCACCGCACCACGAAGTGCCGAACTCACCCGCCGCATCGAGCAGTTGACGGAAACGCGGACCGACGCCCTGGACAGCAGCGCGGCCGAACTCCAGCGCATCGAGCGAGATCTACACGACGGGGCACAGGCACGGCTCGTCGCTCTGGGGATGCGCCTCGACAGCGCGATGCGCCTGCTGCACCACGACCCGCCGGGCGCCCGCGCCGCGCTGCTGGAGGGGCGCGAGCTGTCGGCGCGGGCCCTGAAGGACCTGCGCGATCTGGTCCGGGGCATCCAGCCGCCGGTCCTCACCGACCGTGGGCTGGGCGACGCCGTGCGCTCCCTGGCCCTCGACAGCTTCCTCGACGTGCACGTCGAGGCCCGCCTGGGCGGGCGGCTGCCGGCCGCGGTCGAATCCGCCGCCTACTTCGCGGTCAACGAGCTGTTGGCCAATGCGGCGAAGCACTCCGGCGCCGGCCGCATCGACATCGTCCTCGCACAAGACATCGTCCTCGCACACGACGGCGACCCGGCGCTGCGCATCACCGTCACCGACGACGGGTGCGGCGGGGCGGATCCCGCCCGGGGGAGCGGACTGCTCGGCGTCCGGAGGCGATTGGCCACCTTCGACGGGAGCCTCGCCCTGCACAGCCCGCAGGGCGGACCGACCACAGTGACCCTGGAGATACCGTGCGCGTCGTTCTTGCCGAAGACCTCTTCCTCCTGAGGGACGGCCTGGTCCGCACGCTCGAGGAGCACGGCTTCGACGTGGCCGCCGCCGTGGACAACGGTCCGTCCCTCCTGCGGGCCCTGTTGGAGCAGAAGCCGGACGTCGCGGTCGTCGACGTACGCCTGCCGCCGACCTTCACCGACGAGGGCCTCCAGGCGGCCCTCGAAGCCCGCCGGCACCATCCCGGTCTGCCCGTCCTCGTCCTCTCCCAGTACGTCGACCAGCTCTACGCGAACGAGCTCCTGGCGAGCGGCGACGGTGGTGTGGGCTATCTGCTCAAGGACCGGGTCACGGACACCGGCCAGTTCGTCGACGCCGTACGCCGCGTCGCCGCCGGCGGCACCGTCCTGGACCCGCAGGTCATCTCCCGGCTGCTGTCGCGCGGCGACGCCCGGGGCACCATCTCCGCCCTCACCCCCCGGGAACGCGACGTCCTGGAACTGATGGCGGAGGGCCGCTCGAACACCGCCATCGCGGGCGCCCTCCACTTCAGCGAGAGCGCCGTCGCGAAGCACACCGCGAGCATCTTCGCCAAGCTGGGCATCGCCCCGTCCACCGAGGACAACCGCCGGGTTCTGGCCGTCCTCGCGTACCTCCGGCGCTAGCGCTGTGGCCGGAAAGGTTCACCGGGTCGCGGCGCCCGGCACGGCGCCTCGCCGTG
>NZ_JBHWVJ010000135.1:0-12668 GCF_042736725.1 Streptomyces sp. NPDC060028
GTGGGCGAACACGTCAGCGCCGCCACCGTCCTGCTCGATGAAGCCGAAACCCTTTGCCGCGTTGAACCACTTCACGGTGCCAGCAGCCATGTCATATCTCCTTTGGGGCAGTACACCGGCATCCG
This sequence comes from Streptomyces sp. NPDC060028, assembly GCF_042736725.1. Lineage (NCBI taxonomy): Bacteria > Bacillati > Actinomycetota > Actinomycetes > Kitasatosporales > Streptomycetaceae > Streptomyces > Streptomyces sp. NPDC060028. The sequence continues at coordinate 126 of NZ_JBHWVJ010000135.1, forward strand.
TACGGTACGGACGCCGTGTCGCCGCGATGATGCCCCGCCCGGAAATTACCCCGGAGATATAAAGCGCTTCCACAGGGCCTGGAAGCCGACTGGGAGGCGCTTGAAGTTTATGGGTACCAAAACTGCAACCGAGATCGAGAGTAGCATGCGACGCTGCCTCGTGTACGTCACATATTTCCCCCTGTGCGCTGCGATAAAAACTCTCTCCGCGGGATCCATTAAACTCTCAGACCGCGGGCACAGATATTGATTCACCCCGAGTGCAGCGTTTCGGAAGCAAGGACGTCCCGCGCGGGGTGACCCGGACCCGCGGACCAGCTCTCTGGCCGCAGCGGTTCGGGCGGAACGCACCGTGGCGAGGTCAGGCCGCCGTCTCCGCCCGTGCGCGGTTCCGGGTCTCCTGCCGTACGACACGCCGGCGCCGGGCCGGCATGCCCGCTGTCGGGTGGGCGACGCCCCAGGCCGCTCCCTTGCAGATCAGTTCCTTGTAGAGGGCGGCCATGCGGCCCGTCAGGGCGCTGTCGACTGCTCGGTCGTCGGCGGTGACGAACTGGATCAGGCCCTCCTCGCGGCCGAGGGAGATGCACTGCTGGAAGTAACGGACGGAGACGCGGGGGACCTTGGCGTCGGCGAGCCGCGCGGCGATGGCGTCGGCGGCCTGCCAGGCCATGGGGACGCCCGAGGCGCATGACATGCGGAGGGGCTTGTCGCCCGGGCCGATCGCCATCGCGGCGTCGCCCACGACGTACACGTCCGGGTGGGAGACCGAGCGCATCGTGGGGTCGACCACGATCTGGCCGCGGTCGGTGAGCTCCAGGGCGGTGGCCCGGGCGATCGGGTGGACGGCGAAGCCGGTGGTCCAGACCGTGACCTCGGCGGGGATGGTCCGGCCGTCGGCGGTCGTCACGCCGTCCGCCTCCACGGCGTTGACCGCGGTGTTTTCGTGGACCGTGATGCCGAGCTTGTCCACCACCTTCCGCAGGTGGGCGCGGCCCTTCTTCGAGAGCCAGTCGCCGAGGGCGCCGTGGGCGGCCAGGGCGACGTCGAGGTCCGGGCGGGCCTCGGCGATCTCGGTCGCGGCCTCCAGGCCGGTCAGGCCGCCGCCGACCACGACCACGGGCCGGCCGGCGCCCAGGGCGGCCAGGCGAACGCGGAGGCGGAGGGCGCCGGGGCGGCTGGCGATCTCGTGGGCGTGTTCGGCGGTGCCGGGGACGCCCCCGTCGTTCCAGCGGCTGCCGAGGGCGTAGACCAGAGTGTCGTACTCCAGTTCCTCCCGCTCGGGACCGTTCGCGGTGGCGACCGTCACCGTCCTGCGGCCCACGTCCACGGCGGTGACCTCTCCGAGCTTGAGCTCCACGCCCGTGCCCGCGAACATCTCGTCGAACGGCCGGGCCCTGAGGTCTTGGCCGGCCGCGAGCTGGTGCAGCCGGACGCGCTCGACGAAGTCGGACTCGGGGTTGACGAGGGTGATGGTGACGTCCTCCTGGTGCAGCCGCTTGGCGAGGCGGCCGGCGGCGACGGCACCGGTGTAGCCGGCTCCGAGGACGACGATGCGGTGCTGCATGTCCGTGCTCCTGTCTGGGCGGGGCCGCCGTTGTCCGGCGAGGTTTCCCCCCTTGAACCGGACAGCCCCCCGTTCCCTGACAGGAGCAGAGCGTGACCTGCGCCACACTCCTTCAGAGGGTGTGGAGCGGGGCCTCTCCGTGGTCCGCGGCGGCCCATTGCCCGGTCGCGCGGACGAGCTTGTCGGGGTTGACCTGGTTGCGGACCGCGGCGATGCCCTCCGCGGTGACCTCCAGGCAGGTGATCCCGACGACCCGGCCGTCCACGACCGCCACGATGGCGGGCCCGCCGTTGGCGGTCGTGGCGTAGATCTCGGCCGCGCCGCCGACATGGGCTCGCTTGGCCGCGCCGGGCTTGAACAGGCCGCGCAGGAACGTGGCGACCGCGAGCGCGCCCTCGAACGCCTTCGCGCGGGCCAGGACCTTCCCGCCGCCGTCGCCGACCGAGACGGCGTCCTGGGTGAGCAGGCGTACGAGGGGTTCGGTACGGCCACTGGTCGCCGCGGCCAGGAACTCCTCGACGATTCTCCGGGCGGCGGCCTCGTCGATCTCGGTGCGTGCCTTGCCGTCCGAGATGTGCTTCTTGGCCCGGTGGTAGATCTGCTGGCCGGCGGCCTCGGTGATCTCCAGGATCTCGGCGATCTCCCGGTGCGGGTAGTCGAAGGCCTCGCGCAGCACGTACACCGCCCGCTCGTTGGGTGACAGGCGCTCGAGCAGGACGAGGACGGCGTACGACACCGACTCGCGCTGCTCGGCGGTGCCGGCCGGGCCGAGCATGGGGTCCCCGGCGAGCAGCGGCTCGGGTAGCCACCTCCCCACGTACGTCTCGCGCCGGGCGCGCGCCGAAGCGAGCAGGTTCAGGCACCAGTTGGTGAGGACCTTCGTCAACCAGGCCTCAGGCACCTCGATCCGCCCGACGTCGGCCGCCTGCCAGCGCAGGAACGTCTCCTGCACGGCATCCTCCGCCTCGCTCGCCGAGCCGAGCAGCCGGTAGGCAACGGCCTCCAGCCGGGGCCTGGCAGCCTCGAACCGGTCCACGTCACTCGTGATCAGCGCCATGCCCGCGATCCTAGTGCTGTGGCCGGAAAGGTTCACCGCGTCGCGGAGGGAGGCGTCAGGATCCCTCCCCCCACCGGCTCTACGGGTGCGGTCGGGGCCGAACCGTACGGGTGAACTTGCAGATCAGACGCTCGTCCATGCGTCGAAGAAGGCTTCCCGCCTGGCCGGATCGGCTGATTTGTGGTCCGCGTGCAGGACGCGCCAGGCGGTGAGTTCGAGGTCGCGGAGCCACAGCTCGCCGATGACCTGAGTTTTGAGGTCGGGGAGGTGGTCGGACTCGGCGAGTGCCTGGCCGATGACCTCTCCGGCTGCGATGCGCTGGGGCGGCGTCATCTCGTCGAAGGCCGAGAGGATCTGCCCGGCCAGACCAGTGCCTTCTCCTGCCAGCGAACTCAGTACGTACGCCTTGATGTTGGCGGGCAGCAGGTAGAGGGAGCCCGAGGACCTCCACAGGTCCGACCAGAAGTGCTCTCCGGACTCGGTGGGGGCGGGGAGCGCGGCCAGTAGTCCGAGGAGGTGTGCGGTGGCCGCGTACCCGTCGGAGTGGGCCGATGCGACGACGGCGATGTCCGCGACGCGCTCCACGTCGATTCGGCCGGCTTCGAGACGTGGGTCCAGCCCCAGCCGCTGTTCCAGCTGATGGGAAAGGGGGGTGGACGCGTGGGAGCAGAACTCGGGAAGCATCGGCGGTCCTTGAACGTAGGAGAGCGGAGAGGCCCGTTCGGAAGCCCAGATCGTTCCCCTGGCTCGCCGCATTACACGAGTTCCACGGACCCGGTTGGCGGAAGACTGCCAGGCTCAGGTGATGCTGCGCCGGGGCGGCTCCTAACATGAACTCATGGTTGTCCGTGATGCCCACCAGTCCGAGTCAGGTCGGGAAGCAGTGTCCGGTGACGACGCCGAAGCCGGCGGTGTTTTCTCCGCACCGGCGGTTGGAGGACGCGAGGACCCGCACCCGGTTGCCGACCTGGTCGAGCGAGCGGCCGATCGGGTGGGGCCGATCAAGCCGAAGCTACGGGGCTGGCTCCACGCAGGCATGGTCCCCGCCTCGCTGGCCGCAGGCATCGTCCTCATCTGCCTGGCAGGCACCTCGCAGGCCACTGTGGCCTGCACCGTGTACGCCATCAGCGCCTGGCTGCTGTTCGGGACGAGCGCCGTCTACCACCTCGGCACCTGGGGACCGCTCGGCGAGGCCGTCCTTCGCCGCCTCGACCACGCCAACATCTTCCTGATCATCGCCGGTACCTGCACCCCGCTGGCCGTGCTGCTCCTCGCCCCTGACCAGCGGTCCGTCCTCCTGTTGATCGTGTGGACGGGCGCTCTGGCCGGCATCGCCTTCCGCGTCCTGTGGATCGGAGCTCCGCGCTGGCTGTACACGCCCTGCTACCTGGCCCTGGGCTGGGCACCGGTGCGCTACCTGCCCGACTTCCTGCACAGCGGCGGCGCGGCCGAACTCACCTTGGTCGTGACGGGCGGGCTGCTCTACAGCGCGGGCGCGGTCGTGTACGCCCTCCAGCGCCCTGACCCCTCACCCCGCTGGTTCGGCTACCACGAGGTGTTCCACGCGCTGACCGTGGCAGCCTTCACCGCGCACTACATCGCCGTCTTCCGCGCCGCCTACTGAGCACGACGACGTTCTGATGCCTGCCCGCCCAGTTGCGCAGGGCCGGTGAGTTGCCGACCGCCTTCGGGTCAGGGCGCGAGCGGGCGGCGGAGGGAGACGTAGTAGTCGCCGACCGCGGACAGGTAGTGGTGGTCGGCTGTTTCGCTGTCGGTGGTGAACCGGGGCGCGGCTTTGATCTCTTCCTGCGTGGCCGAGACTGTCACCGCCTGCGCTTGGGTGTCGATGCGGGTGACGGCGCCGGCCGGGATCAGGACGCTCCTGCCGAACACCCACACGCCGGTGTCGACCACCAGGTGCTGCATGCCGGGCGTGTCCTGCTGGCGGTCCACGTGCCCGATGGCACCGTCAGCGGCCCCCACGGTGAATCCCACCAGCGACTGCCCGGATGTGTAACCGCTGTCCTGCGCGTACGTCCACAGACCGCTCACGGACCGTCTCCTCGTCCTCGGCGACCGGGCGTGGTGGCTCGGTGCACCACCGGTTCGCATCTTCCCGAGCTCATGCCCCTGTGCTTGCCGCGCAACCGAGTCCGCAGAGGATTCCGGCTCGTGGTGTCGGAGGGTGGCGGCGAAAAGAAAGAGGGCGCAGAGGCCATGCGCCGCGCAACCCCGTCACCCCGGGAAGGCGAGGCGGTATTCGGCGTTGATGCGCTGGGCCTCTTCGAGCTGGTCTTCGAGGATGACGATGCGGCAGGCGGCCTCGATGGGGGTGCCGTGGTCGACGAGTTCCCGGGCGCGGGCGGCGATGCGCAGCTGGTAGCGGGAGTAGCGGCGGTGTCCGCCGTCCGAGCGGAGCGGGGTGATGAGGCGCGCCTCGCCCAGGGCGCGGAGGAAGCCTTGGGTGGTGCCGAGCATCGCGGCGGCCCGGCCCATGGTGTAGGCGGGGTAGTCGTCGTCATCGAGACGGCCGTCGAACGAGTCGTCTGCTGTCATTGAACCTCTTTCTGGAACGCGTGGAGGGGCCCTGGTGCCTATGGCACCAGGGCCCCGAAGGAACTGCTACACCATCTGCCGGCCCTGATACTGCGCCGACCTTCTGTTTCCGCTGACCCGACCGAGATGCTGCCGGGAGTGCGGGGATCGCGGTTGCTTGACCGGAGACCACCTCACTGACGATGTCCTGCGGTACCCGGGCTTCGAACTGCCGGCCCGGGCGATCCTGATGGCGCCAAGCTCCTCCGTTCTTCCCTCGGTGATCACTACTTACCAAGCGGGGGACTTCGTACTGCTGGTGATGCCTACTGCTTGTACTGCCGGTACTGCTGTATTGCGTACTGCTCACCGCTTGTACTGCTCGTGGCCTGACCCAGCGCCACGTTTCGGCAGCCAGCCCCGTCGCCCATCGTGCGTCTGCTCTGGCTTGGAACCCCACTGCCGAACTTCCCGGTGCGCGCGCCCGCAGTCGACGCCTTCACCAAGGTGCTGCTCACTGACTTCACTGCTGGGTACTGCTCGTGGCGGCCCCTGATCACCGCGGGCCACCCGGTCCGGTCGTCAGTCCCGTCGCCGTCCTGCAACAAGCCTGGCTTCGGAACTCCACCACCGCACCGTCCTGCGCACTGCAACTACGGGTACTGCTGCCCGGCAGTTCGTCTCTGCCAGGCCCTGCGGTCTCTCTGGGCTACGAGAGAAACCATAGCCACACCACCGCCCAATGTCTACTCCAGCCAGCATAGATTTACTCTTGGCTGGTGGGGAGGTAATCGGGCACGGGCAGGGCCGCCCCCGGCTCCCTGAGGCCCCGACTGTTTGGGCGGGCGTCTACCGGTCATACGCGGTTCTGTAAGACCTTTTCCATACGAACAGGGAGTGATCAGCTGTGTCTGGTGAGCAGAAGACCGAGGCAAAGGCCGAGCAGGCCAAGGGCAAGCTCAAGGAGACCGCTGGGCGCCTGACGGGCAATGAGCGGCTGACCGCCGAGGGCCGCGCGGAGCAGGCCAAGGGCGATGCCCGCGAGGCCAAGGAGAAGGTCAAGGACGTCTTCAAGCACTGACCCTCGCGCGACGGGGCCGGGACCGCAGTAGCGGTCCCGGCCCCGTGGCGTGTCCGCGCAGCCGGCTCCACTCAGGCGGCGGCGGGCTGGGTCTGGCGCAGTTGCGCCTGGCCGAAGAGGAGCGCGTAGCCGTCGGGGAGCCGCTGGAGGACGCGGGCGAGGAGGTCGGGTCCGGCGAGGGCCGAGACGGCGGCGAGTACGGCGCCGGTGTCCCAGCGGGCTACGGCCGGGCTGACACCGGTTCGCTCGGCCAGGTCCTTGACGAAACTCCAGCCGCTGAGCTGGTCGATGTCGGGGGTCGAGGAGGTCAGGGCGAGGGCTGCTTCGAGGGGCAGGCGCTGGGTGAGGTCGACGCGTTCCTCGCCGGTGATCTGCCGGCCGAGTGCGGCCAGGACCGTGCGTACGGACTCTTCCGCGCGTTCACGGGTGGGGTAGGCGCCCTCGTAGCGGACGCGTTCCAGCATCTGGTCGAACGTCACGGCGGGGGTGGACCGGTCGGATCGAAGCTGGTCGTACATGGTGCTGCGCTGGCCTTTCTCTTCGAGGGTTCACGGTTCGGCCGGCGTATTGCTCAGGTGGACTGGGCCGGGCCGAAGAGGAGGTCGTAACCGGGCGGGAGCTGGAGCAGGACCTTGCGGGTGAGGACGTCGCCCGCGGCGGCTGCCACGGTGGAGAGCACGGCGCCGATGTCCCACAGGGCCGTCTTCTCGGTGGCGCCTTCGATCCAGGCCGCGGTCGCGCGGACGAAGCGCTCGGGGGAGAGCGGTTCCGCGGCCTGCAGGGGGTTGAGCAGGATCAGGGCGTACTCCTCGGGAAGCCGGGCCGCGAGCTCGGCCCGTACGGTTCCGACGAGGTGGGCGCCCAGGAGAGCCAGGACGACGCGGGCAACCCGCTCGGCCTCCTGGGCGGTCGCGTACCGGCCCTGCTCCTGAACCTGGGACAGAAATGCTTCGTGTCGCATCGGCATCACGTCACCTCCGGAAATGGAGTGCGGGGGGCGCAGGACGGGGTGCCGGAGGGGGTCGGTCCCCCGTCCTGCGACGGCGGGCCGGCTCAGCCTGAGATCTGCTTGTGCCCGTCCGTACGGCTGATGCTGACCTTCCGCGGCTTGGCACGCTCGGCGATCGGGATGCGCAGGGTCAGGACACCCGCGTCGTAGTCGGCCTGGATGCGCTCGGTGTCCAGCGTGTCCGCCAGGACGATCTGGCGGGAGAAGACACCGAGGGGTCGCTCGGAGAGCTCCATCTGCACGGTGTCGGCCTTCGCGGCGGGCCGGCGCTCGGCCTTCACCCGGAGCATGTTCCGCTCGACGTCGATGTCGATCGCCTCGGTGCTCACGCCGGGGAGGTCGAAGGCGATGACGTACTCGTCGCCCTCGCGGTAGGCGTCCATGGGCATGGCGGTCGGCTTCGACCAGGTCCCGGACGTACCCGACAGCTGCTGGACGATCCGGTCCATCTCGCGGAACGGGTCAGTGCGCATCAACATCGCGAAACACCTCCAGTTGGTTCAGGCAGAAACTGCCAATGCGCTTCAACGTGCATCCGTTGTAACATGTCATCGAAACGATGACAAGCACGATGTCACCCGGAGGGTGACAAACAGTTGGGAGGTGTCGTGGACGAAGCCATCAGGCCAGCCGCCAAGGTCCCTGTTTCCGCTGCTGCGGCGGCCTTGCAGACCATCGACCAGGCCGTGAAGAGCGCGCGGCGATCAACCGCGGGAACGCCCCCGACCGAGGCGGCGGACACGCCGGGACGGCACTCGGCTCTGGCCACGCTGCTCATGCTGCGCGAGGTGCGGGAGGAACTCGCCGGCTGGGAGAGCGGCCTGATCGAGACCGCCCGCCGCCAGGGCGCGAGCTGGGCCGAGCTCGCGGGGCCGCTCGGGGTTGCCAGCCGCCAGGCCGCCGAACGCCGCTACTTGCGCCTGCGCCCCGGCAGCGCGGGGTCCACCGGCGAAGAGCGCGTCCAGGCCACCCGCGACACTCGCGCCGCCGACCGCGCCGTCACGGCCTGGGCCCGCGACAACGCGGCGGACCTGCGCCGGCTCGCCGGCCAGATCACCGCGCTCACCGGTCTTCCGGACGGTGCCGCGGCAGCCGTCGGCGACCTGAACCGGGCCCTCGCCGACAACGACGCGGCCCACCTCGTCCTGCCTCTGACCGGTACCCGGCCCCACCTGCGCGCCGAGGACTCGGCCCTCGCCGATCACATCGACGCCATGACCCGGCACACCGACCAGCTCCGCCAGAACAGCCACGGGCGGCGCAGTGGCTGACCGGCCGGATACGGCTGCGCCGGGTCGGCCCGGGCCAGACGCGGCTCAGGGCCGCGCGGCAAACGCTGCGCGGCCCTGAGCTGGTACTCCTCGGATCCCGCCGACACCGCGGACGTCCGCTGTTCTGGCGCCTGCGAGCTGTATGGACAGCCGTGAGCGCCGATCGCGGTGGCCGCGCGGGGCGGGGTGGGGAGGGTTAGGCCGGGGTGATGTTCTCGGCCTGGGGGCCCTTCTGGCCCTGGGTGACGTCGAACGTGACGACCTGGCCCTCCTGGAGCTCGCGGAAGCCCGAGGAGTTGATCGCGGAGTAGTGGGCGAAGACGTCCGGGCCGCCGCCGTCCTGGGCGATGAAGCCGAAGCCCTTCTCCGCGTTGAACCACTTCACAGTTCCCGTAGCCATGTTCATGCCTTCCAGTCGATGAACGCCTCCCGCTCCATGCGGAAGGCGGAGGTGATCGTCCTGGTTCCTGCGGCACAGCACAGCAAAACGCCCACACCAAGGCGTGGGCAAGGGGGACTTCCGAACCACGACAGCTGACCCAGACGCTACACGCCTCCAACGGCCCGTCACCAGAGGGAACGAGACGCGTCACACCTCCCGGACACGCGAGTGGGAGTACCCGCCGCGACCGGGGGGCACGTCCTGGTGGTCAGGACTCGGTTCCGGGCAAGAGGCGGAAGACCTGGTCCAGGCCGATGATCCGCAGGACGCGCAGAGTAGGGGCGGGGACGGCGGCGAGTGCGATGTCGGCGTGGGCGGCCCGTACGTGGTTGCGGGCGGCGATCAGGGCGCTGATTCCGCTGGAGTCGCAGAAAGCCATGCGGGCGAGGTCCAGGACGAGGCGCTGGCCCGGCTTGAGGGTGAGCGTGGCGAGCAGGTCCCGTAGGTCGGTGGCGGTGGTGTAGTCGAGTTCGCCGATGATCTGCAGGACGGGGCCGGTCGGGGTGTTTCGGGTGGTGATCTTCAGCGGTGTCATCGCGGGTTCTTCGTCGTGGGGACGCCGAGGGCGAGAAGGGCGGTGTCGTCGTCGAGGCCGTCACCGAAGCCGTCCAGCAGACCGGTCAGGGCCTCGATGACCGCGTTCGGGGACCTGCCGGCCTGGTCGGCGCCGAAGGCGCGCAGAGCTTCCTCCCCGTACAGAGCCGTACGCCCTTCGCCGGTGCGGGCTTCGGTGAGGCCGTCGGTGTAGAGCAGGAGGGTGTCGCCGGGGGCAAGCGTGGTGGTGGCGGTGGTGAAGTGCGCGTCCGGCAGGATGCCGACGAGGAGGCCGCCCGGGGTTGCCAGGAAGTCGGCTGTGCCGTCGGCGCGCAGGAGGAGGGCCGACGGGTGGCCGCCCGAGGCGAGGACGACGGCGACGTGTCCCGTCGCGAGGGCGGGTTCGAGAATGCCGAAGACGGCGGTGCAGTAGCGGGGGTCGCCGCTGCTGTAGCGCTCGTGGAGCACTTTGTTGAGGGTCGAGAGGGCGGAGACGGGGTCGGGGTCGTGCAGGGCGGCGGCGCGCAGGGTGTAGCGGGTCAGCGAGGTGACCGCGGCGGCCTGGGGGCCCTTGCCGCACACGTCGCCGAGGAAGAAGGCGAAGCGCCGGCCGTCGATGGGGAAGACGTCGTAGAAGTCGCCGCCGAGCCGGTCGGGGGACGCGGTGCGGTAGTGGGCGGCCGTCTCCATACCGGGGATCGACGGCAGGGTGTCGGGCAGCAACGATGCCTGGAGCACGGCGAGGGCGTCCTGCAGCCGGGCGCGGTCGCTCTCCGCCTGCCGGCGTGCTTCCTCGGCCGCCTGACGGGCCCGCAGGAGTTCCTGTTCGTAGGCGCGGCGGTCGCGCGCGTCGAAGACCGTGGTGCGGATCAGCAGGGGCTCACCCGTGGCCCCCCGTTTGACCACGGAGGAGACCAGCACCGGTAGCCGGGCGCCGTCGGCCTGTCTGATCTCCAGGGCGACGCCGCCGATCTCACCCTGCATGCGCAGCAGCGGTGCGAGATGCGTCTCGTGGTAGAGCCTGCCCCCCACGGTCAGCAGGTCGGTGAACCACATCCGGCCCACCACCGCCTCCCGCTGGAGGCCGAGCCAGCCCAGCAGCGTGCTGTTGATCTTCGCGATGGTGCCGTCCATCAGCGTGGACAGGTAGCCGCACGGCGCGCTCTCGTACAGCTCCTCGACGCTGTCCTCCAGCAGGCCGGCGAACGCCGCGTCCGACGTTTGCTCCTCGCCCGGGCCGTGCGGTTCGGGTTGCTGCCCGGTGCGACACATCACCGCAGGCCGGCCAGGAACCCGGTGAGCGCCTCGTTCGTGGCCTCGGGAGCGGACAGGTGCGGGCAGTGCCCGGTCGCATCAAGGGTGATCAGCGTCGAGCCGGGGATCGCCTCGTGGACGAAGGCGCCGACCTCCCGGGGTGCGATGGCGTCCTGGGTGCATTCCAGCACCAGCGTCGGCACGCTCACCCTCTTCAGATCGTCCCGCGAATCGGACAGGAACGTGGTCCGGGCGAAGACGCGCGCCATGTCCGGGTCGGTGGCGCAGAAGCTGTTCGTCAGCTCCTTGCCGAGCTCGGGCCGCTCCGGATTTCCCATGATCACCGGAGCCATCGCCGCCGACCAGCCCAGGTAGTTCGATTCCAGCGAATCGAGCAGCTCGTCGATGTCCTGCGCGCTGAAACCGCCCCGATAGCCTTCGTCATCGATGTACCGGGGAGAGGGCGCGACCATCGCCAGCGCCCCGATGCGCTCCGGAGCCATCCCGGCTGCCAGTACACCGACCATCGCGCTGACCGAGTGCCCCACGAACACCGCGTCGCGCAGGTCGAGCGCGTCGCACACATCCACCACGTCCTGGGCGTAGCCGTCCAGGGATCTGTAACGGCCCTCTGAGAACGCGGACAGATCTGAGCGGCCCGAGCCCACGTAGTCGAACAGCACCACCCGGTACTCATCGGTCAGTGCAGGTACGGTCAGCCGCCACATGTTCTGATCACAGCCGAACCCGTGCGCCAGCACCACCGTCGGGCCCTGCGGATTGCCGGTCACGGTCACGTTGTTCCTGCGCTCGATATCCATATACCGCTCCTTCCCAGGAGCCAGCGGCCTACCCGTCAGGCGGTCAGGGGGGTGCCGAGCATCGCGGAGGCCCGCTGGAGGGGGCTGAGCACGCGCGTGGCCACGGCGGTCCGGGGAAGGCTGCCGCGGCAGGTGAAGCCGAGCTGGGTCATGGCCCGGAGGACTTCGCCGGCACTGAAGTCGCGGCGGTCCTGGCGGGTGAGGACCTGGCCGACCTGCTTGACGGGGTAGGTGCGGCGGCCGATGATCACGGACTCGCCGATCACCTGCTCGGGCTTGATGCCCTTCATGGACTCCAGGACGCCCGTCTTGGTCAGGTCGAACGGGAAGCGGGCGATGACACAGCGCATGATGCCTCACAGGGTGAAGAGGGGAACGGTCCGACCACGGTGATGTGGTTCAGCGGGCGAGGGCGAGGACGCCCAGAGCGCTGCCTTGTTCGTCTACGACGGGCAGGGCGGTGAGCCTGCGGTAGCGCATCGCGTGTTGGGCCTCGGCCATCGTGGTCATGGGGGAGGTGAACGGCCCGCGGTCGCCGAGGACATCGCGCAGGCGGACCCGGTCGGTGTACGCGGCGCTGTCGCGGATGGCGGTGAGCCGGTTTCGGGTGATCAGCCCGATGCAGAGGCCGTCCTCGTCGCAGACGAGCAGATGATCAGTGCGGGAGCTGGCGATGACGGCCAGGGCCACCTCGACGGTCATGTCGTCGCAGACCTGCGGACCGGCCACTTCCATCGCGTCGTCCACTGTCCGGTGCGTGAGTTCAGCGTTCGCGGAGCGGGGCTGCATCTGGACCAGCGTCAAAAGGTGCCTCCTGCAGAGATGGGTCAGTTTCCGGATCACGTGGTGCTCAGGCCGCCGCATCGAAGGCGGACTGTCGCACGCTTACGCGTCGGGCTGCGGAGGCGGGGCTGCGTCGGCCGCGGGAGGCGGTGGTGCGCTTGGGGCGTTCGGATACGGGTGCGGTGATGGTGA
>NZ_JBHWVJ010000136.1:0-12426 GCF_042736725.1 Streptomyces sp. NPDC060028
GCCCCCCCCCGCCCGCCGGGGCCCGCCCCCGGCGCCCCCCCCGCCCCGCCCCCCCCGGCCCCGTTGCCCGTACCGGAACTCCAGGAACGCGGAGAAAGCCATGGCAGACGCCTTTCCCTCCGACTACTCGCAGGCCCGCGCCGACTTCCTGCGTGCCGCCGAAGCGGCGGGTGCGCGGCTGAGGACGTACGGGCTCGCGGGGCACCGGGGGCCCGACGGCGGTGAGCTCGGCGTCGACACCGCCTACCTGGGCCCCGCCGATCCGGAGAAGCTGCTGGTGACGGTCTCCGGAACGCACGGCATCGAGGGCTTTTGCGGCTCCGCCTGCCAGACCGGGATCCTGCTGCGGGAAGGGGTGGCGCGGGAGGCCGGGCCGAGGACCGGCGTGCTGCTCGTGCACGCCCTCAATCCGTACGGCTTCGCGTACCTGCGGCGCGTCAACGAGGACAACGTCGACCTCAACCGGAACTTCGTCGACCACGACGCCCCGCCGCACAACGACGCGTACGACGCGGTCCACGCGACGCTGGTGCCGCCGGACTCCGCCGCCTTCTCCCCGCGCGACCTGGTGGCCGACCTCACGGCCCTCCGCGACCGGCTCGGCCCGCAGACCCTGCAGGAGGCCGTGACCCGGGGCCAGTACCGGCACCCCGACGGTCTGTTCTACGGCGGTCGGCGGCCCACCTGGTCCCGGCGGGTGTTCCAGACGGTGGTGGCCGGGCAGATCGCCGGCGCCGCGCACGTCGCCTACATCGACCTGCACACGGGACTCGGTGAGCGCGGTGTGGGCGAGCCCATTTTCCGCGGCGGCCGTGACGCCCACGCCCATGAGCGGGCGCGGCGCTGGTACGGGGACGCGCTCACCGCCTCGGAGCTGGGCACCTCCTCGTCCACGCCCATCGTGGGCAACACCGCGACCGCGGTGGCCGACGGCCTCGGGCCCTCCGGCCGGCTGACGGCCATCACCCTGGAGTTCGGCACCCAGCCGGGTCCCGAGGTGCTGCTCGCGCTGTGTGCGGACGCCTGGCTGCACCGGCACCACGCACCGGCCGAAGCGGTCCGCTCCGAACTCAAGCAGCTGATCCGCGCCGCTTTCTGTCCAGCGGACGACGCCACGTGGCGCGAGCAGGTCACCCGTCGGGCGCGCGAGGTCTTCGGCCAGGCCCTCGCCGGACTCGCGGACGCGAAGCCGGGGGAAAACGGATGACGGCGCGTGGCAGGAAATCGTGGACGGACGTCAGTCTGGCCACTGTCGCCCAGACCTGCCCCGCCGCAGAGTGATCCCATGGCAAGCAGCGATTCTCCCTCTGCAGTGGACGAGACGGGGCCGGAGCCCGTGCACGTCGGCATCAAGACGGTCTGGCGGGAGTCACCGGCATCAGTGAAGTCCCTGCTCGCCGGCACAGCGGTGAACAGACTCGGCGGCTTCATCCAGGTCTTCATGGTGCTGTACATGACGCAGCGCGGGTTCACCGACACCCAGGCCGGCATCGCACTGGGCGTCTACGGCGCGGGGACCGTGCTGGGGGTGCTGACCGGCGGCTGGATGTCCGACCGGATCGGTCCGCGGCTGACCATCATGTCGACGCTGGTGAGCTCGGCCTTGCTGTTGCCCTCGGTCCTCTACCTGGAGAGTTACCCGGCGATCCTGGCGGTCATCGGCGTCGGCGGAGCCCTGAGCCAGGCGTACCGTCCCGCGTCCACGAGCATGATCAGTCAGCTCATCCCCGCCGAACGCCAGGTCATGATCTTCGCCATGGTCCGACTGGCGATCAACCTCGGCACGACGGCGGCCCCGCTGCTGGGCGCGGCCTTGGTCCAGGTGTCGTGGGACTTCCTCTTCTGGGGCGAGGCCCTGGCGATCCTGGTCTTCGCGACGGTGGCCGGAGTGACCCTGCCCCGCGCCCGGGCGAACGCGGCCGGGGAGAAGGGGGCGGCGGACGCCCCGGGGTCCGGCGCCGCCGTCCGCAAGCCGAGCTATCTCGCGGTGCTGGCCGACGGCCGTTACCTGTTGTTCCTGCTCGCGATGTTCGCGAGCTCCGTGATCTACATCCAGTACGTGTCGACCCTTCCGCTGACGGTCAAGCACCTCGGCCTGAGCACCGGTGTGTACGCGGCGATGGTCGCGCTGAACGGCGCTCTCGTCATCACGTGCGAGCTGCTGGTCGCCAAGGTGGTGCAGCGCTGGCCGGCCAGGATCGCGGTGATCGCCGGCGTGGCCCTCACCGGCATCGGGATGAGCCTGTACGCGCTGCCCTGGGGCATCGCCGCACTGGTGATCGCGACCCTCGTCTGGTCGCTCGGCGAGATCGTGGGCTATCCGACCCTCTTCTTCGCCTATCCGGCGCAGGCCGGACCGCCGGAGCTGCGCGGCCGCTACCTCGGCGCGTCCAACTCGCTGTACGGACTCGGTACCGCGGTGGGTCCGTTTCTCGGCGTCATGCTCTGGAACAAGTTCGGGGACGGTCTGTGGCTCGGGTGCGGGGCCGTCGGGCTGCTCGCGGTCAGCGCCGCCTGGCTGGGTGTGCGACCCACGGGCACCGCCGGTCAAAAGCCGCCGCGCACGGAGCCGGACGGCGGCGCGGGGTCCGGTGAAGGCCTCGGCACCGGCACGCAGGCCACCGTCGCCACGTGAGGCAGGCAGCGCCCACGCACTACTCAGGAGGAAAGAAAATGCCCCGCTACGCGATTCTCGTCGACCCCTACTCCGGCGCGGCCGAGTATGCGAACGCCTTCCGGGAGCGAGACGTCGAACCGGTGGCCGTGCTGAGCACGCCGGGTCCGCTGAACTCCTACCGCCGCACCTGGAACCCGGACGCCTTCTTCCGTACGCACCATCACGACGGGGACTTCAACGAGCTCGTGCGGATGGTGAAGGGCTACGACCCGGTCGCCATCGTCCCGGGCAACGAGTCCGCGGTCATGCTGGTCGACGCGCTGATCGAGGAACTGATGCCGGGCACGGGCAACGTGTTCGAACTGTCCGAAGCTCGCCGGGACAAATGGCCCATGGGCCAGGCGGTCGCGGCCGCCGGCATCCCGCATCTGCGCCAGATCGCCACCGCCGACCCCGAAGAGGTCGCCGCGTGGATCCGGGACAACGGCCTCGAGGGCCGGCCGCTGGTGCTCAAGCCCCGCCGCAGCGGGGGCACGGACGACGTGCACAAGGTCGGCGCGCGGGAGGACTGGCGGCCGTACTTCGACCGCCTCCTCGGCTCGGTCAACCGCTTCGACATCCGCAACGACACCGTTCTGGTGCAGGAGTTCGCCGAGGGGACGGAGTACATCGTCGACACGTACTCGGTCGACGGGAAGTTCGGTCTGGTGTCGGTCAGCCGTTACAGCAAGTCGGCCAAGAACGACAGGATCGGGATCTACGACGCGGTCGACTACCTGGCCCCGCAGGACCCGGTCGCCACGATGCTGGGCGAGTACACCCGGCAGGTGGCGCAGGCGGTGGGCATCCGTACCGGCTGCACGCACACGGAGGTCATGCTCACCGCCGACGGACCGCGGCTGATCGAGACGGCCGCGCGGCTGGCCGGAAGCTGCCTGCAGTACTCGGCGCGGCTGGCCACCGGGGACTGCCAGATCGACCGTACGGTCCGCCACCACCTCGACGGTACGTTCACGCCCGGGTACGAGATCGTGCAGCCGGTGCGCGTGGTGTGGTTGTCCAGCCCGCGCGAGGGAATTCTGCGCAACGCCGAGGCACTGGACGCAGTCCGGAAACTGCCCACCTTCCAGCGGCTGGGGCTGCCCTACCGCAACGGTGAGCAAGTGCCCTGCACGGAAGACCTGTTCACCAGCCTCGGCTGGGTCATTCTCGGCGGTCCGAGCCAGGAATCCGTTGACGCGGACACGGCCCGTGTCAAGGAAATCGAGGCACAGCTGACCGTGGAACCCGCCTGACAGGGGGCGGGGAAACGGGAGGGGCGGGGTGGAAATTCGGACACCCCGTCCCTTTTCTTATGGGGCGAGAGTCCTATGGTGGGGGGTGAATGCACCCGGCTAATGTGGCCCTCACCTGATCAAATTCGGCGCGCATATGCAACGTAATGTTGCCTGTCAGCTAAGAAGGCGAGGGCAGACGGTGGAGCCGGTTGCGTGGGTCGGCGAAAGTTCGCCAGAGCATGAAAGGATCATCGGCTGGCAGGCTCCACCGCTGAAATTCGGTGTCGGCGCCACCCGGGAGATCGGTTACGAACTGCGCAGGGCCGGCGTCCGGTCG
This sequence comes from Streptomyces sp. NPDC060028, assembly GCF_042736725.1. NCBI lineage: Bacteria > Bacillati > Actinomycetota > Actinomycetes > Kitasatosporales > Streptomycetaceae > Streptomyces > Streptomyces sp. NPDC060028. Next base: position 4,232 of record NZ_JBHWVJ010000136.1, read on the forward strand.
GTCCTGCTGGTGACCGACCGCGTACTGGCCGGCCTCGGCCTGCCGGCCCGGGTCGCCAAGCTCATCGAGCAGGAGGGGATCGCGGTCTCGGTCTTCGACCGCGCACAGGTGGAGCCCACCGACGAGAGCTGCACCCAGGCCGCCCGCGAACTGGCGTCCCTGCGGGTGGACGGCTACGTCGGCCTGGGCGGCGGCAGCTCGATCGACACCGCCAAGATGCTGAACCTGCTGCTCACCTACCCCGGCCGGTCGGTACGCGACTACCTGAACGCGCCGATAGGCGCGGGAGCCAGGATCCCCGGCCCGCTGAAGCCGCTGGTGGCGGTGCCCACCACGGCCGGGAGCGGGAGCGAGTGCACCGCCATGGTCGCCCTCGGCGTCTCGGGCCTGAACGTGAAGACGGGCATCAGCGATCTGCGGCTGCTGCCGTCCCTGGCGCTGATCGATCCCGCCAACACCCTCACGCTGCCTGCGGCGGTCACCGCGTCCTCCGGGTACGACGTGCTGACGCACGCGTGCGAGTCGTACACCGCCCGCTCCTACGACCGCCGCCCTCCCTACCCCACTCCCGCGGACCGGCCGCTGTACGTCGGCGCCAACCCGATCAGCGACGTGTGGGTGGAGCAGGCGCTGAGGCTGGTCGGCCGCTACCTCAGGCGGGCCGTGCTCAATCCGGACGACCTGGAAGCCCGTATCGGAATGAGCCAGGCCGCGAGCTACGCCGGAATGGGTTTCGGCAACGCCGGAACCCATATTCCGCACGCGTGCGCCTATCCGATAGCCGGACTGGTCCGGGACTACCGGCCCGATGGATATGTGGTCGATCACGCGATGGTGCCGCACGGTGCCGCGGTGGTCTCCACCGCTCCCGCCGCATTCGAATTCACCTATCCGACGTCTCCGGAGCGCCACCTGCGCGCAGCCGAGCTGCTCGGCGCCAATCTCAACGGCGTGTCGGAGGCGCATGGCGCGGACGTACTTCCAGCCACTTTGCAGCAGCTGGTGGCGGACACCGGCGGTCCAGGCGGCCTTGATTCCTTCGGATATTCCGGCAAGGATCTGCCTGCACTTGTCGATGGTGCGCTCAAACAGCAGCGCCTGCTGGTGTGCTGCCCGCGCGACGTCGGCTCTCGTGATCTCGAGAGAATTCTCGGCGGTTCGATGACCGGCTGACGACAGGTGTTGCGGTTCCCCCACGCAAGGAGCTTGATGCCCCCGTGAGCGAAGCAGACTTACCCGAGTACACGGCCGTCATCGCGGGAAAAAAGGTTTCCGCGGTCGGGTGGATCGATGTGCTCGATCCGTCGAACGGCCGTCCGTTCGCGCGAGTGGCCCGCTGTGGCGAGGCCGAGGTCGCCGACGCCGTGGAGGCGGCCCGCCACACCTACGAGTCGGTGTGGCGGTTCGCCACGGTGGCGGAGCGCTCCGGGGTCTGCCGCCGGATCGCCGCGGTGATCCGCGCCGGACGCTCGGAACTGGCCAGACTGGAGACCCTCGACACCGGCAAGCCGCTCAGCCAGTCGCTGGTCGATGCCGACGTCGCCGCACGCTACTTCGACTTCTACGCCAGTGCCGTGGAGGCGCTGGGCGGTGAAACGATCCTGCATCAGGCGGACCGGTTCGCCTTCACCCTGCGGGAGCCGTACGGGGTGTGCGGGCACATCATCCCGTGGAACTACCCCCTGCAGATCGCCGCCAGGACCGTCGCACCCGCCCTGGCGGCCGGAAACTGCTGTGTGCTCAAGCCGGCCGAGGACGCCCCGTTGACCTCGCTCCGCCTGGGGGAGATGGTCTTGGAGGCAGGACTGCCGGCGGGCGCGCTGAACGTCGTGCCGGGTTACGGAGACGAGGCGGGTGCGGCGCTGTCCGCCCATCCCGACGTGGACCGACTCGCCTTCACCGGTTCGCGCGAGGTCGGCGAGGCCGTCATGTCGGCGGCCGCGAGGAACATCGTGCCGGTCACCCTGGAGCTCGGCGGCAAGTCGCCGCACATCGTCCTCCCCGACTTCGACGCCGCGCGAGCGGTACCGCTGATCGTCGACTCGATCACCGAGCACGCGGGGCAGAACTGTTCCGCCGGAAGCCGGCTGCTCGTCCACCGTTCGGTACACGAGGAGTTGGTGGCGGCCCTCGCGGACGCCTTCCGCGCCCTGCGCATAGGCCCGGGAATCGGCGATCCCGACATGGGACCGCTCATCTCCGCGAAACAGCGCGACCGGGTGCTCGGCTACATGGCCGAGGGCAGCAGGGACGCAGTGGTCCGCGCCGGCGGCGCAGTGCCCGAGGGCGAGCTCTACGCCGAGGGGTTCTACGTGGAACCCACGATCCTGGACCACGTGACACCGCAGCACCGGGTGTTCAACGAGGAGATCTTCGGTCCTGTCCTGTGCGTATCGGTCTTCGACGCGCTGGACGAGGCGGTCGAGCTCGCGGAGCACACCACCTACGGCCTCGCCGCCGGGGTCTGGACGTCGGACGTGACCACCGCTCACTGGCTCGCCCAGCGGCTGCGGGTGGGGCAGGTGTTCGTGAACAACTACAGCGCGGCCGGCGGCGTGGAGCTTCCCTTCGGGGGTTACAAACGCTCGGGCATTGGCGTGGAGAAGGGCCTGGAGGCGCTGCGTGAATACACGCGGTGCAAGACGGTGGCCGTGCACACGCAGCGTCCCGCATGACCCGTTCGCCCCATTGGCATTCATCCGCAGAACATTCTGGAACTCATTGAAAAGAGCGGTTCGGTTATCACGTCTGCATTAAGGGAGTGCACCTGATGGCACGTGTTGTGCAGAGGCGAGTCGAGGAGTTGAGCGGCAAGAGGTGCTGCGAATTGTGCGGTGCGCCACCGAAGCCGGTCAGGGCTCTCGCCGAGGCGGTCGACAAGATGCACAAGGCCCTCGGCGAGGTGCAGGACGCACTGGAAGCCCAGGAACAGATGATCGAGGACTTGCGTACGGACACCGGCGACGAACAGCAGGCGGACGTCGCCCCCTCCCCTCCCCCCACGGCTCCGGCATGCCGGGAGCCGCTCTCCCTCCTTACGGCGCGCGAGCGCGAGGTCCTGGTCCTCGTCTCCCAGGGGAAGTCGAACCGGCGGGTGGCCAGCTCGCTCGGGATATCGGAAAAGACCGTGCGCAACCATTTGTCCGCCGTCTTTTCGAAGGTGGGCGCATCCGATCGCACACAAGCCGTCGTCATGGGAATCCGCAGCGGTATCGTCTCCATCGGCGACTGATGCGGCGGTGAGGCGGCTCCCTCCCGGGACTCAGGTGGACAACTCCGGAACACTGCCGGATCCATGCCGTCATTGTGCGGGAGCTTTTGGCCACCTGACAGTGGTGGGACTGTCAGAACACCACGAATCCCTGCCACATTGGATCCCATGCTGAAGAACGTAGCCGCAGTGCTACTCGACAACGTCCACCCCTTCGAGTTGGGCGTGGTATGCGAAGTGTTCGGGATCGACCGCCAGGAGGAGGGGCTGCCCGCCTACGACTTCGCGCTCGTCGCCGCGGAATCCGCATCCGTGCGAGCGGTCCCCGGATTCACCATCAGCACGCCGTACGGCCTCGACCGGCTCGCGGACGCGGATCTCATCGCCATCCCCGTGGGCGACGACTTCCACACCAGGGACTTCCCGCCGGACCTCCTGGAAGCCCTGCGCCAGGCCGTGGCGCGCGGTGCCCGGGTGCTCAGCGTCTGTGTCGGGGCCTTCGTCCTGGGGGCCGCCGGGCTGCTCGACGGGCGGCGCTGCACCACGCACTGGCGGTACGCCGACGCGCTCGCCGAACGCTACCCGAAGGCGGAGGTCGAGCCGGGCGTGCTGTACGTCGACGAGGATCCGGTCTTCACCTCGGCCGGCACCTCCGCGGGGATCGACGCCGCCCTGCACCTGGTGCGCAAGCTCCAGGGCAGTGACGTGGCCAACGCCATCGCCCGGCGCATGGTCGTGCCCCCGCACCGGGACGGCGGCCAGGCCCAGTACATCGAAAGGCCGGTGGCGGAGTTCCGCGAGGACGGGGTGCGCGACGTACTGGCCTGGGCCGAGGCGCACCTGGACCAGGAGATCAGCGTCGAGCAGCTTTCGGCCCTGGCGTGCATGTCGCCGCGCACGTTCGCCCGTCGCTTCCGCATGGAGACCGGCACCACCCCGTACCGCTGGCTGCTGGCGCAGCGGGTGCTGAGCGCCCAGCGGCTCCTCGAGAACACGGACGAGACGATGGAGGCGGTGGCCGCCCGCACGGGGTTCCCCAACGCGGCGGCCTTGCGCCACCAGTTCGTGCGCTCGCTCAACACCACCCCGAACGCCTATCGCCGCGCGTTCCGGGGCTCTCTCACCTGACAGACACACACCGGGCGTCCGCCCGGGCTCGGACAGGAGGACGGGAATGCTGCGAATCGCGATTGTCGGCGCCACCGGCGCCGTGGGCAGGGAGTGCCTGGCCCTGCTCGACAGCGGGATCGTGCCGGTGGAGCGGGTGATACCGGTCGGCTCGGCGCGCAGCGTCGGCCGGGACGTGGGCGCCGAGTTCGCGCTGTCCCTGCCCATGGCCCCGGTGGTCACCGTCGGGGATCTCGACCCGCGGGGTCTGGACGTGGCCGTCTTCTGCGCGGGCGCGGACGTGAGCAGCCGGGAGGCGGAGCGCCTGGCCGCGGCCGGCGTGCTCGTCGTCGACAACAGCTCCGCGTTCCGGATGCGACCGGACGTCCCGCTCGTCGTACCGCAGGTCAACCCCGGCGCCCTCGCTGAGCGGCCGGCCTCCGGCCTCGTGGCGAACCCGAACTGCTCGACCATCCAACTGGTCCGCGCCCTTCAGCCGTTGCACGAACTGGCCACGCTGGAGAGCGTCGTGGTGGCGACCTACCAGGCGGCGTCGGGAGGTGGTCTGCGCGGGCTGGAGGAACTGGCCGAGGGCTCACGCAGGGTGCTGGAGGACCCCGGGGCGCCTGACGAGCCGGGCGGGCGGTTCGGGCAGCCGCTGCCCTTCAGCCTCGTGCCCGAAATCGGTCTTCAGGACGACTCCGGACTCACCCACGAGGAACGCAAGCTCGTCCGTGAACCGCGCAAGATCCTCGGCCTGCCCGGGCTGCGGGTGAGCGCCACGGCGGTGCGGGTTCCGGTCTTCCACTGTCACTCCGAGGCGGTGCACGTCACGCTGCGCGAGCCGGTCACGGCCCCGGCCGTCGAGAAGGCGCTGGCGTCCACCCCGGGGCTCCGGGTCTACACCCGGTCGGACAGCCCCTCGTACCCGATGCCGCGCTCCGTCTTTGCCCGGCCCGAGGACCGGGCGCTGGTCCACGTCGGCCGCATCCGGGTCGAGCCGCAGGACCCGCGGGCCGTGGCGGTGTGGGTCGTCGCCGACAACTTGTGGGTGGGGGCGGCGCTCAACGCCCTGCAGATCGTCGAACTCGCCGTCAAGGAAGGGTGGTTGGGTTGACCGGCGCCGGGCCGGACCAGGGTCCGCTGGTGATGAAGTTCGGCGGATCCGCGTTCGCGGACCTGGACGGCTACACACGGGTCGCCCGGTACACGGCCCGTCGGGCCGCTGACGAGAAGCGCCCGGTCGTCGTGGTGGTGAGTGCGATGTCCGGTACCACCGGCAGACTCCAGCAGACCCTCGACATCGTGGCCGACGACCCGCCCGCACCGGTCGCCGCCATGCTGTTGACCAGCGGGGAGACGGTGAGCGTGGCCCTGCTCGCGGCTGCTCTCGACGCCGCGGGCGTGCCCGCGCTGCCGCTGTCCGCGGCCGGCACCGGGCTGGTGGGCGAGGGGCCCGCCGACCGGGCGCGGCTGATCCGGACCGATCCCGCGGTGCTGCTGTCGGGTCTGGCGCACTGCCCGGTCCTGGTCGTACCGGGTGGGCAGGCGGTCGACGCGGCCGGCCGGACCGTCATGCTGGGCCGCAACAGCTCCGACCTCTCGGCGGCGGCGATGGCCGCGGCGTTGGGCGCCGGTACCTGCGTCCTGTTCTCCGACGTGCCCGGAGTGTGCACCGCGGACCCGTATCTGGTGCCGGCCGCGCGGACACTTCCCGAGATCAGTTACGAGGGTGTGCGGCGGATGGCGCGCCACGGTGCCAAGGTCGTCCACGAGAGCGCCCTGGACTGGGCGGAGCGCGCGCACGTGCGGCTGCACTGCCGCCCCTTCCCGTGGACCGCCGGGGGCGAGGACGGGACCGTGGTGGGCGAGGGCCCCGAGGCTGCCGCGGTCGTCGCGCACAAGAGCAGCGACGTCTGGCGCTTCCGGTCCGGGCGGGAGCGCCGGGCGGCGGCGCGAGGGCTGTCGGCGGACGGCGTGCGGAGCACGGTGTTCGACTCGCCGAGCGGCACCTACCTGGTGGTGCAGGCCGGGATCCGGGGGACCGCGCACCACCTCGGCGCCGCGCGGCGGCACGACGACCTGTGCCTGATCACATCGGTGCGCGCGGACGGCCGGGCCGAGCACGTCCTGGTCTCCCGGGCGGACGCCGACACCGAGGCCCGCCGGTCCCACGCCCGGCTCTACCCGGACCCGGTGAGCGCCCCCGAACCGGCCGCACCGGCGCCGGTCAAGGTCCGTTCCCCGCACAGCGACGTCCTGTTCGGCTCCCGGGCGGTCCGGGCGCGGGGTGACGGCGCGCACTGAGCGCCCTGCGGACCGCGCGTTGGCGCCGGTGCCGGCCGGGCGGCCGTCAGCCGAGGCTCCAAGACCAGGTGTCGTCCGCACTGACCAGGCAGGCCAGGACGACGAGGTCGGCGATCCCGAGGGCCAGCCCGAGGCGGGCGCGGCCGGGGCGGGTCGTCCCGCGGACCAGGGCGAGGCCGGCGAGGACGATCGCGATCGGTCCGAGCACGAGGTTCATCGCCAGGAGTCCCACCAGACCGGACAGGAAGGAGATGACGGCCATGGTGTCGGCGTCGCGGACCGGCGTGCGCCGGTCGTCGGAGGCGTTGTCCGGGCCGGTGGAGCGAGGCCCAGGGGTGGGGTCGCCGGAGCGAGGCCCTGTGGTGGGGCTGGTGGGGCTGGTGGGGCGGTGCTCCTGGACGGCGGGCCGGTGCGCGGTCATGAGGAACCTCCCTGGCGACCGGCGCGGTGGTGCCGCCCGGTCCGTTCCCGTACGGCGAAGACCATGAGCCAGGCGGTGATCGCGGCCGTCGCGACGAGCGTGACCGTCGTCGGAACGTGGGCCACGGTTCCCAGCAGGATCCCCATGAGCATGAAAGCCGCTACGAGGAAGAGCATCGTGCTTCCTCCTTCAGATTCCTGGATTCGGTGACAGTTGTTCACTGACTACCCAGTCTAAATCATGGCATGCGGCTCCCGCAGGTTCGGGGTTTACTTTCCGTCATGAACCAGACTGTCGGGCCCCGCCAGGCCCAACGCCTCCGCACCCGCCGGGCCTTGCTGGACGCCGCGCTCTCGCTCCTGGAGGAGCAGAACCTGGGCAGCCTCGGCCTGCGGGAGGTGACCCGCGCGGCGGGAGTGGCGACGACGGCCTTCTATCGGCACTTCCCGGACGTCGAGGAACTGGGGATCGCCCTGGTCGACGAGGCGCTGGAGAACCTGCAGGAGGGCATCTCCTCGATCTTCGACAGCTCCGGAATCGCGGCACAACGCATCGACCAGGCAGTGGACTTGATGGCCGGACTCGTCCGCGCTTACCCCGCGCACCTCCGTTTCATCGTCCGGGAACGGCACGGAGGCGTGCGCCGGGTGCGCGAAGCGGTCGCCGGCCGGCTGGACGGCTTCGCCCGGGGCATGGCCGAAAACCTCGCCGCCGACCCGCTCGGCGCCGGCTGGAGCCCCGCGGACCTGCTGATGCTCGCCCGCCTCTACGTCGACCACATGGTGATGACGGCGTCCGCCTACCTGGCGGCGGCCCTGGAGGGCAACGCGTGGGCCGACGTCACGGACACCGCGCGGCGCCAGCTTCGGCTGATCCACGCGGGACGGCTCAACTGGGCGGGCGCCCACGGCGCGTGAGGCGCCCGTCATACCGGCGCATGCGCGCCGGCCGGGGGCCACTGGGGCGGAGACGGTTTGGCAGTGCGCTGTCGTGCCAACTCCTGGGCACAGGGAGAAAAGTCGGTCGGCCGGGCCGGTCGTAGTTTTCGGGTGTGCCGAGCTGCGAAACGCGGACGGCACGCTACCGACTGCTCCGAAAGGATTCCCAATGAAGTTGTCAAGCCCGCGCGGTGACTCGCTGTGAGCGTGT